>JBGZSM010000065.1:0-3877 GCA_041853585.1 Filifactoraceae bacterium | reverse complement strand
CCAAATTTGCAGCTTGTGTACCACCGAGAGTGATAAAAATAATGTTGTCTACCGGCTGCGTTGCATCCGTAGTCGCCAATGTTACGGTACCGAATCCGTCAATTTTAACTTCCGTTCCACCCAACTGTGTTTTGTCAGCAGCTCTGAATTCAGCATTCTCAAGCTCTAATCTTAATTTCCCCGGATTAATGGTAGATCCTTTAGGCACTTTAAAAGTAACCGTTACATTTGTGCGGTCAAGCGCAGTGTCCGTTGCACTTGTAGGAATATCAAGCGTCGTATATACTGCCGTCGCAGCAGCAAACGCCGACATCGGTAGCATTGTGATAATCATCAATGCCGCCATCAAAAGAGATAATCTCTTCTTCATTGTAAATCTCCTCCTTTTAAATTTAAAAGATAATTTTTGAGAGTAAGGGCTCTCATTCCCCTTTGGTAAAATACCGATTTTACAACTGCCATTATATCAACAAGGTATTGCACTGTCAATCAAGAATGACAAATTGTAACAAAATTGTAATTTACCTATGAGGCTGTCCCCACTCATTTTGCAATCGTACGCCGGCAATTTGCCGCGCGGAGCTTTTAAGTATTATTGCCTCGGTTTTATCCTATCACAGTTTTTGGGGCTTGTGTGTTACAGTTTGTCGTTTTTTGTTACAGATGAGTTACCGATCGTTTGCCGAATCAGTTGATATTCTTCTTTTGTGTTCAGACAATCGCAGCTTCCGATTGCTTTCAGCGTTTTCATTTGATTTCTTTCATCAGAATGTCCGTAAAGATTCGAGCCCCTTCCCTGTTCAAATGATCTACATCCATAAACAGTTTATATTCCCCGGAGAATCTTGGATCTTCGGCATAGTCATAGTAAAGTGCTCCCGTATCCTCCACGATATCTTTAATCAATGCCTGATACTCTTCAAAAAATTTCGGATCATTTTGCTCAATCGTTTCAATGTATTCCTTCAAGTACGGCGGAGATACCAGTATCGGCGTTGCGCCTGCCTCTTGAGCTGTTTTGATCATCGCATGGAGTGCATCGATCTCTTCCTTATTGTAAATTCTGTTTCCTTCATCATCCAATCGATTTTCGATATGGTTATATACCACCTGCGAAACATTGTCCGAAACTGTTTCCCGATCGGCTTCTCCACTCCATCTGTCTGTGGAAAGCTTTCGCAAAAAGACGCGGGATAGCTTGTACGTACCTGCATTCAACGAGGGAAACCAGTTTACATAGATATCCGTTTTCAGATTGTAATCCTTTATATATTCCTTCGGCAAAAATCTGTAATATCTTTTGTTTTTATCCGAAAAACCCGTTTCTTCTTCCTCCGGTTTTCCGAAAAAGCTGAAGTACGATATATAGATAAACACTTTGGCATCCTCTCGGATATGATCTTTGTAATACTCAAGTATCCTGTGGTTATATGACAAGCTTTGTGATGAAAGAGAAAAATTAAAACAATTATAGGCTTCTTTGATTTCTTCAAAGCTGAATCCATAATACCCGTGGCTGTCTCCGAAAACGGCTACCTCGATGTCATAGGGCACATTTTCAATATACGGATCCGCTACTTTCATCGAATCCGTTATTTTGGCTTTTTCACTTTGCTCTATCCGGATGTACATTATGTTGATGATAAGCACACAGACAGCTACGCTCACTATGTATAACAATATCGTGCGTAAGAATTTTTTCATATCAAATCAGAACTGAAAGTAGACAAATTCAGCTGCATCCCCCTTTTTCGATAAAAATATGATAAGCAGGCCGATCACGAAATAGAATGCCCAGTCGAGCACTTTTCCCCTTTTCTCAAGCCGCTCACTGAAATCATTATTGATGTTCAGCCGGTCGTACACTCCTAATAACAAGGTTAATACGGCGATATAGACTTGTCTGAATCGAGTAAACACCCATGTGCCGCCAAAGTATTCGACGGGATTCGATATTCCGTCAAACATATGTGTCAGGATATACTGTGCATTCGCAAGCGAGGCTGCTCTGAAAAATACCCATGCAAAATTGCAAAAAATAAAAACGATAAGAATCGAAAAGGCGTATCCTATCTTAAATTCTTTCACTTTGTTCAGTGATTTTAAGAAATTGCTTTCAATTATTTGAGCCACTCCATGAATCCCGCCCCAGATTACAAAGGTCCAATTTGCTCCATGCCAGAGTCCGCTTGCCAAAAAAGTGATCAGCACATTCAAGGATTGTCGTTTCGGAGAGCATCGATTTCCACCCAAAGGGATATATACATAATCTCTGAACCAAGTCGAAAGGGAGATATGCCATCGACTCCAAAACTCTTTGATCGAGGACGAGAAATAAGGACTTTTGAAATTGATCATCAGATCGATATCCATAAGTTTTGCCGAGCCGATCGCAATATCCGAGTAGCCTGAAAAATCGCAGTAGATTTGTAAAGTAAATGCAAACATTGCCAGCAGTAAATCAAATCCCACATAGGACTGAGGCGCTGCAAATACTTGATCAACAAATGGCGATACATAGTCCGCAATAATCAGTTTTTTGAAAAATCCCCATAACATCAGTTTGCATCCGGTGATGGCTTTTTCCGAGTCAAATCGATGTTCTTTTTTGATTTGAGGAAGCAGATTGGAAGTCCTCTCGATCGGTCCTGCAACAAGCTGAGGAAAAAAGGATATGAATGTCGCATAGATTCCAAAATGGTGCTCTGCCGGTATTTCACCTCGGTATACATCGACAACATAGCTCAATGTCTGGAAGGTATAGAATGAAATCCCTACCGGCAAAATAACATTCAGGGTGATCGGGTGCAATTGTAAGGAGAATAAATTTAAAAAGCTCACCGCCGACTGACTGAAAAAGTTGAAATATTTGAAGAAAAATACTACCGCCAAACAAGCAACGGCAGAAAATCCCACTACCAGCTTCCTCTTTGCTTTATCGCTTTCTTTTTCGATCAATATACCTGCTGTATAGGATATGAGCGTGGTAAAAAGAATCAGCACCACATATTTCGGATTCCAGCTCATATAAAAATAGTAGCTGGAAGTAAATAGAATAATCCACCGATATCGATGCGGCACCATCCAATAAATCGAAAATACCAATGGCAAAAAAACAACATATGTCATCGAATTGAACAACATAATTCTTCCCCTCCCCATCATGTCGATAGCCCGTTAGTCTTTTTGTACCGTGCTGACGAAATCGCCACACAGTTCATCGTCGCTGCAATTTGCCGCTTGACGAATATTCTTCACAGCAGTCCACTTTCTCTCTGTCCGATAAGTTTTGATACCCCGGCCGGTTCACCTAAAAATTTCCGGCGGTCTTGGATATCAGAAATTTTTTTACCATATCGATTTCTTCAATTTTTAAAATCATCGCTATGATGGAATAGCTGAAAACTCCTATAAAAACCGCGCCGATCAGTGCCGGATCAGCGCCTATTCTCGGCGACATCGCACTATAAGCGATTTTTGCCAGTAAGCTCATTCCAATCGATGCAAAAAAAATCTTGATTGCATTTTTCGTGATGATTGTAAATCCGCCAACTTTCTTTCGCACACCGTACCACATCCCAATGGCTGTTATGATCGCTGACAGCGATGTCGCCAGTGCCAGACCGGACAGCCCCATGATTTTTGAAAGCATGAGGTTTAAGGCGATATTTACGCAAACGCCTACCGACGCATTGTATGCCGGAGTTTTTGTGTCATGCAGCGAATACATTATTTTGGCAAAGACCTCTCTATAACCGAATCCCAGCATCCCTATCGAATAAAAAAATAATGCCGATGAGGTCAACATCACCGCTTTATCGTCAAAAGCTCCTCTCCCAAACAGCAGCTCTACGATCTGACGAGAAAAAATCAATAT
>JBGZSM010000064.1:0-19527 GCA_041853585.1 Filifactoraceae bacterium | reverse complement strand
TTTGTACCCAATTTCATTTAGTATCAGCATTTTTTCTGTTTCATGAACGGGAATAGTAACTATTTTATGCGCCTAATCGGTTGGATTAAAAAAGGGAGCTGCGGCAGAATGAAAAAATCTCATTCTGCAACAGCTCCTTTGTTTAGATTATCTTTATTATCCATTCCGGAAGCGACCTTCATCGCATTGTTTGGGATGAAAATGGAAAGAGTCTGCTCTTATACGAACCAAATAAACGGTAGAGAAAATCTTTTTCCGTTCCGATGGAACAAAAAGCGGTGGAGCGCTCAAACTTTTGTAAAAAAACCGTATGGATTTTCAAAACAAAGAGCGATACGGTGCTTGCGTATGATAAAATAGATTAATCTATTTTTTAGGAGGAAGCCATGCTGAGCAGAAAAGTGATGAATTTATCGTTGACGGGCATCGATGCCATCGTCGAGCAGGCGATTTTACTTGAAAAACAAGGACGAAAGCTGATTCATTTGGAATTCGGCAGACCGGATTTTACTTCACCGCAAATTGCAATCGACGAAGTGAAAAAAGCTTTGGATGAAGGCAAGGTGCATTATACGAACGAGCGCGGAATCGGAGCATTGCGTCAGGCGATTTCGGACAAGGAGAAGCGCCGCCACAATTTGTCCTACGATCCTAAAACTGAAATTGTTGTAACGGCGGGTGCTTGCGAAGCACTTACGGCGGCTTTTTTGAGTTTGCTCAATCCGGGCGATGAGATGATTGCAATCGGTCCATGCTTTTTTGCCTATCCGGAGCAGGCGATGATGGGCGAGTTTCGATTGGTCGAAATGGAATTGTCGATGGAGAATGATTGGGCAATCGATATGGAGCAATTGGAATCGCTGCGAAGTGAGAAGACGAGAGCGATTCTTATAAATAGTCCCAACAATCCGGCGGGCTATATTCTTTCGCATAAGGATTTGGAGCAAATCAGCCACTTTGCACAAAAATATAATCTGATGGTTGTATCCGATGAATGCTATGACGAATTTTCCTATGATGAAAAAACAGAATCCATCGCAAATTATCCGAATATGAGGGAGAGGACGATTGTTGTCAAATCCGCATCGAAATCCTACGCGATGACGGGATGGCGCATCGGCTATCTTTTGGGGCCACAAAAATATCTGGACTACATGCATAAATTGCATCAAAATTTTTCGACCTGCGCGACCTCTTTTGCGCAATACGGAGCGGTGCCCGCCTTTGAAAAAGCGGATGATTTCATCGATAATATGGTGTCGACCTTCAAGCAAAGAAGGGATTATTTTTACGAAGAGCTTTCCAAAATTCAGAGGCTCAAAATCAAGAAGCCCGACGGCGCTTTCTATATGTTTCCCGATGTCAGCGCATACGGAAAAAGCGAAGTGGATATCAGCGAAATCCTTTTGCACCAAGCGAATGTGGTCACGATTCCCGGCATTTATTTCGGTAAGAGCGGAAAAGGTCATATTCGCATGGCTTATTGCCGCTCGATGGAAGAACTTGAAATCGCCGCACGAAATATTAAAGCCGTATTGGAGAGTTTGTCATGAATGTTTATCCCACCAAGACAAATATCGGCGGATGTGGTAAAATGAAAGAAAAAAGATTTAAGGAGGGGAAGATGAATTATATTAATGAAAAAATCTCTAAGCGTATTGAAGAAATCACATTGGAGTTGACCGGTGAGCTGAGCGTTGTCGATACACCGGGTGAATTGGATTCGGTACGCAAGGTGCATGAAATTTTCAGCGCAATGCCTTACTATCAAAAAAATCCCAAGGACTTATTCTATGTGGATTTGAATGATGAGCTCGGACGAAAGAGCTTGATTGCGATTTTGCGCGGGCAAAAAGCGAAATCCAACAAGACCGTCGTGATGATCGGTCATACGGATACGGTTGGAATTTCCGACTACGGAAGTTTGGCACCTTATGCGCACAAGCCGTATGAGCTGATGGAAAAACTGAAGGACATTCAGTTGACGCCGGCGGCAAAGCGCGATTTGGAAAGCGGCGATTATCTGTTCGGCCGCGGGATTTTTGACATGAAGGCGGGCGATGCGGTCATCATGGCGATTATGGAAGAAATCGCAAGCGATATTGAGAATTTCGAAGGCAATCTAATTTTTGCAGCCGTTTGTGATGAAGAAAGCAATTCCGGCGGAATGTTTGCCGTCGTGCCGAAGCTGGCGGAGCTGATGGACAGCGAAGGTTTTGATTATCTCGCACTTTTGGATACCGACTATATGACTGCAGAATTTGAAGGGGACGAAAATAAATATGTATATATCGGAACGGTTGGAAAACTGATGCCGTCATTCTTTGTTGTCGGAAAAGAAACGCATGTCGGCGAATCTTTCAACGGAATCGACCCGAATGAAATTTCATCCGCCATTATGTCGCGCATCAATATGAATACCGAGTTCTGCGATGTGGTTGACGGAGAAGTTTCGCTGCCGCCAATCAGTTTGTATCAACGCGACCAAAAGCCGGAGTATTCCGTTCAGGTCGGAAAGACGGCGGTGCTTTATTTCAACTACGCAACCCATTCTTCCACACCGGACATGGTTTTGGAAAAAATGAAGAATGCGGCGCAGGAGGCATTTGAATCCGTCGTTGCAAAACTCAATGAGCAGTACAAAAAATTCTGCGGCATGACAACGAACCGCACCTATAAAGAGCTTCCGTGGAAAGCGAGAGTCATCACTTACACCGAGTTGCTCGAAAAGGTGCGCGCGCACAATTCGGATGTAGACAAAATGCTTGAAGCGTACAGCAAGGAGATGCTTCAAGACAAGAGTATCGATACCAGAGTTTTTGCGCAGCGCATGGTTGAGAAATTGCATTCGCTCTGGAAGGATCAAGATCCGGTAGTTGTCGTATATTTCTCGCCGCCTTATTATCCGCATATCTACATCGACGGCAGCAATCCGAAAGACAAGGCGCTGATCGATGCGGTAGACAATGCGGTCAATACGACCGAGACGGACTACAAATTGGTTTATAAAAAATTCTTCCCGTATATTTCCGACCTAAGCTACGGAGCGGCGCCGAAAGATCCGGCAATCATTGCAGCGCTCAAAAACAATATGCCGGGATTCGGAACGAGATATTCGATGCCGCTTGAAGAAATGCAAAAATTATCCTTGCCGGTATTGGACATCGGATGCTTCGGACACGACGCGCACAAATTTACCGAGCGATTGGAAAAAAATTACAGCTTCAAGATTGCGCCGGAGCTCGTTTATAAAACGATTATGAACCTGTTGGGCGGGACAAAATAATGAAGAGCTTTAATGCCTACTCCGAAAAGAAACAATTGCGCAAAAAAATCTTGATTATGGCGAGCAATCTTGACAAAAACTACAAAAGAAAATCAAGCAAAGGTATTACGGATTTGGTTCTTTCGACATCCAATTACCAAGACGCGCAAATTATCTTTTGTTTTGTAGGAATGGATAATGAAGTGGACACAAGAGCAATTATTGAAGATGCGTTGGCCAAGGGCAAAAGGGTTGCTGTGCCGCTTGTGGTATCCAAAGGGATTATGGAGGCGAAAGAAATTTTTTCGCTGGAAGAATTATCGCCGAGTTCCTATGGGATTTTGGAACCAAAAAAGGAGAGTCCGACGATTGAAGCGAAAAAAATCGATTTGGCAATTGTTCCCTGCGTCTCCTGCTCTCATCAAGGCGTGCGACTTGGCTATGGCGGCGGATTCTATGACCGCTATATGCAGGATGCTTCATTTCCGAGAATGTGTCTCTGCTATGAAAAATTGACCAATGAAGAAATCCCGAAGTCGCGATTCGATTTGACGATGGATTATTTGGTGACGGAAATCGGAATCCTTTCCTTTGTCGGCTGATTGACTGTGTTTTGAAATTGAATAAGTCGGCGAATGATTTGTATTTCGATTGCAAAATTTATTTCACGAGAAAATAAACGAAGCCTGATTGATTATCGGATTCGAATTAAAAAATGCGATTTAAAAATGAAAAACAGCTTGCGATTTTCTATAAAAAATTCCAAGCTGTTTTTTGAGTCATTTATACGATACTGTTTGAAAAACAGTTCTCAACAATTTTTGAATAAAGGTTCTTTGATTCTCGCCTTGTAGGGAAGAAAGGCAGTAGGGATTACAATCTTCTTTTGGTCGCTGTATCGCGTCAACCCATATGTGATACCTCAAATTTTTAGCGCGATGCTCAACAATTTGTTGGGCATAGAACTCCTTCGTTCCGATATTGAATCGGACGGAACACATGATGCTATCTATGGTTTATTAGGCTTTAGTATTTTGTTTTGCAAAATGCTAAACTCGCTATAATTCTTTTGATTTTATTGCAATATGCCCTAAGGAGATCAGCATCAAAATCGCAATACCGATATCGAAAGAACGGACATTCACTCCGGTTTTCGGCGTAGATGCAATTTTTTTGATTGACTTTACATCCTTCTCTTTGTCGGATTGCGAAATATTATTGCTGAGGATGAGATCTTCCTCTTTCCGACTCTTTGGAGATAGTTGTTCCCGGCCATAAAGCGCAACATTATCGGATGAGATTGCCGATGTCTCTAAAACATTTTTTTCCAAAGCAGCATAATGGTCTTTGTTTATAAGATATTCTTCATTTGAATATTCTTGGTTTAATTTTTCCGTATGCTTTTCTTCTTTGTCTTCATTTTGCTCTTCTGAAAGAAATTCTTCTGAATCCTTTTTTGCATTCAAAACGCCCGCAGGATCCGGCCGCACGGGAGATATTGAATTGTTATAAGAAACTTCTACATTTCCACCGGGATTATAATTCTCGCTTGGCGTACTTTCAGGCATTGTTTCCGTGCTTGGCGCAGTCGGGTCTGTTTCAACTTTCGGTGTGTCCTTGTTTGGGTTGTCGGTTTCCGCTTGGTCAGGAGAATCTTTTGTGTCTGAGGAAATAGATTTATTGATAAGAACCAGCTTTTTTTGTTCATTTCGATCCAATTCAATTACAATCGTCTCGTCAGGGGGCAAAAATCCTTCGGGAGATTTCGTTTCTTCAATGGTGTAGCGCCCCGGAATCAATTTTTTTGAAACTGCAAAACCCTGTTCGGAAGATAGCCCTGTAACCATTTTATCCACGATTGTCCCGTCCTTATAGATTGTAAATTCCGCATTGTTGAGCGGATTGTTACTGTCATCCGTTGTGAGGATGGTTATAGAAGCGGTTTCTTCCAAATCCTTTTTATTTTCGACAACTTGTTTGGTTACTTCACCAACACGAATGGTAATAGGAATTACCGTTTCGTCCAAAAGATAACCCTTTGGAGCTTTTGTTTCTTGAAGTGTATAATCTCCCGGCGAAAGTTTATCGGAATAAACCTGTCCGTTGTTGTGAGCACCGGTTATCAATTCGGCAATGAGAATATTGTCTTTTTTCAGTTCGAATGTTGCACCGTTGAGCAATGTTTTTTTCTCAGAATCCACTTTTTCGATAAAGAGCAATCCTTTATCCGTTCCGTCAATCGTCGCTGTTATTCCTCCGATTCCGTAAACCTCAAACTCGAATTCCGCTGTTTTGTTATTCTCCATTTCTTGTATCAGGATATCTCCCATGCGAACTTGAATATGATTTTTAATATAATTTATTTTCTCGCCGTATTTTGTCCAATACTCAAGACTTGCAGATTTTCCATTGAGTGCATCGCTCTTGATATGAATCCGCATTTCCGTTTTGTCCGCGGAATAGCTTAAATCGTAATCGACACCGTCAATCAATTGCTGTCCGTTGGTATCTAAATGTATTCTTTCACCTATCTCGTTAAATCCCTGATAGCTCAGGATGACTTCCCGATCGGAATCAAAGTAGCTTCCCGGCGTTTGCAATCGCTCAATGATGGTTGCTCCCTGTAAGTTGCGTTTCGCGACATTTACTCGCGCAAACCATCCGAATGAACGATTTTTACGATCGCTTCGATGAAGCTCCTCCCATTTGGTGATGATTTCATTCTTTACATTTCTTGGCGTGTAGTTCAGATAATATGTTTTCGTAATCGGCTCACGCCCCTCAATAGAAATTGGAAAAATATTATCTTCGTTGACCTTTATGATATCGGTATTTGGAAAAGTAGCAAAAGCGTGAATCGTTCCTATGAGCTCGTGGAGCTTTTTTACATCCTCGTGAAAAATCACTACCATTTTTTGTAAAAAATTTTTCCCGGCGGATTCCAAATAAAGCGTTGCGATATGATACTCGATTCCATCGATATTTTTACTGAGTACAATTCCCGTTTCGTGTTCGGGAACAGGCGTTAAATGAATATTTTCCGGGAATATTATTTCAAAATAATCACCTTGTTGCAGCCGACTCGCGTAATCCGTGGCAGTCCAATGGACATTGATTTGGAATTCTACCCAGCGTTCTATCTGTTTATTTTCTTTATCATATCCTTTGTAAGTAAAATCAATATCAGTTATGATATCTGCTACATTTCTCTTTTTTTCGCTTTCATTTGTTGCGAAAGCTATGGTTTTTGAGCAGATATTTACGAGCAATACAAAAACCAGAAAGAGAGAAAGAATGGTATTTTTTCTCATCCTAACACTTCCTTATTATAATAGATTTAAAATTCTATTTATATATCGCTATATTATCTGAAAACGATAAGGCAATGCCGAAAAAAAGAACAAGAAATTTTGATAGATAAGATAATTCAACATAAAAAAGACAAGTCTTGATAATCAAAACTTGTCTTTTGAAATTGGCGGAGAGAGGGAGATTCGAACTCCCGGTACGTGTTACCGTACACCCGCGTTCCAGGCGAGCACCTTCAACCACTCAGACACCTCTCCGTAACTCGATGTCTATCATATCATAGTTTGAAGATGATTTCAAGCTTTTTTATGAAAGCGAGCTTCGTTTTTGTTTATCATTTATGTTCCTGGCGATTTCAAAAAACATTGGCATGACAGCTTCAAACTTTGCTCCTTTGATATTCCTTGAAATCGCGCTCAAATTCGGATGTTTTTGATTCGAAAAATGAATTCGGTGGTATAATAAAGAAAATGGAGCGAGAAAAGGAGGCTCTCAATGGGTAAAACCACCGGTTTGAATGAAGTGAAAAAATTGATTCCCAACAGAGAAGAAGATGCGCACAAAGGAGATTTCGGGCGCGTGGTTATTTTTGCGGGGAACAGACGATATACGGGTGCCGCCTATTTTTGTGCGCAGGCGGCGGTGCGAGCGGGCAGCGGTTTGGTGACTCTCGTTACGCAGGAGGAGGTCGTGGATATTTTGGCGAACAAGCTCAACGAGGCGATGGTGGTTTCGCAAAACTCTTCGATTGCTTTTGAATTGCTTGAAAAAGCGGATGTGATTGCTTTCGGTTGCGGAATGGGAAATAATGACGATACCAAGAGGCTTTTGGAGAGAATTCTGGAAATAAAGCGAGTACCTATCGTACTGGATGCGGATGGAATCAATGTACTTGCCGGTGAATCTGAAAAATTGCGAGGCGGAAAAAATATTTTGCTGACTCCGCATGAGATGGAATTCGCTCGGTTGACAGGGGAGGATGTGCAAAAAATTTCGGCAGACAGAGAGAGGGCGATTCGTTTTGCAAAAGAATACGGCGTCAATATTTTGCTCAAAGGCAAGAACAGTATCATTGCAAGTCCCGAGGACTACAGAATCAATCCGACCGGCAGCTCAAAAATGGCGTCGGGCGGAATGGGGGATGCACTGACGGGAATTATCGCCTCGCTTGCGGGACAGGGTCTTGACATTTATCAGGCGGGATATGTGGGGGCTTTTATCCATGGCTATGCGGCGGTTCAAAAAGGCAAAAATATGTATTCGATTACGGCGAGCGATGTCATTGAATTTTTGCCCTATGCGATGTATGATATTGCCAAAAAAACATAGTGAATGAGAGATATGTTGTGGGCAAGTCGCTACAACTATATTTTATCACAACATTTGATACAAGTGCTCTGAACGATGAAAAGATAAAGCTTGAAGAAGAATTAGACATTGTAGCAGAGCAGGTAAATGAATTCATTGCAGAAAATGCTAGAAAAGCGCAAAACCAGGATCAATATAAAATTAAGTACACTAGCCTTCTAAATAGATTTAATACCACAAAGGCTAGATTGGATGAAATCAAACAAACTATCATAGAAAAATAATCAAAACTTGATGAAGTTGAGGACTCTATAAAAAACTGAAAAAAAGAAACTCATGACAGAGCTTGATAAAAATGTTTGGCTGGCATGGTAGATTATCTTACAGTCCATCATGATAGAAGATTGAATTTGCTTGCTTTATAGAAGTAAGGTTAGAATAGAAAGATAACACAAAGACACTTCGCTTTTAAGGCAAGGTGTTTTTGGATCTATGGGATTAGAAGAGTGGTATAATAAGAGTAGATAAAAATATAGGACTGGAAATTGAATTATATACTAAGGGAGTGATTTTATTGGCAAATGTAAGTTTTAAAGAATTTTATTATACTGAAGATAATCAACTTCATGATTTATCTGAGATACAAAAAGAATATAAACAAAATAATGGGGATATTTCAAAATATCGTGGTAAGATGTTTTGCCCGGAATGTAAGAAAGCTGAATTAAGATTTACTCACAAGACATCAAATAAACGAGAATTTTTGTCAAAGCTTCCATCATCAAATCACTCTGAAGGATGTTCTTTTATACATGATTATGCGACTTACAAAGAAATTAAAGAATTTGCTGAGAAATTAAGCGATAAGCAAATACAGGATAGACTCGAAGCGGCATTGAACCAATTATTGTCTAAAGAAGGAAAAGAAATTTCTGATTTAACCAATGATGATAAGAAAAATCCTTTTATAATTGAAGTGAAAGATAAAGATGGAAGTAGAATTAGAAAATCAATTCCCAGAAAATCAATAAAGAGCTGGTTTGATAAATTAGAAGAAAAGAAAATATGTATCTTTTATGGGCAAGTAAAATTACAAAGTAAAGAAGTTACAACTAAAAATGGCATTCGCTATAAGTGGATTGTAAAAATAAAAAAGATGAAAAATGAGTGGGAAACAAAGACAAGTATTTTTAGAGGGACAGCTAAAGATAATATAGACGAAGAAAAAATTTATGATATTGCAGTATTAGGAGAAATTGAATTTTATAATGACTTTCCACAAATAAAAACGACAAATTTTTCTGCTGTTATGTTTAGGGAAGCTATAGTGTAGAGTTCAAGACTTAATGTTTATTGTTGAGAATCAATTTGACTATGACGGTGGGATTCCGGACCTAGACCGATTTTCAAGCAAAGCGATGAAAATATCCGGTAGGTCACATGTACGGGTTGACGAGATAAAGGGCGACCATAGGGAAATTGTATATCCGTAACCCACTGCCACCTTGTCCTGCCGGTTGAGAAGTAAAGCAGTTATTCAACAGATTGTTGACAAGCATTTTTTTGATAGCGTTCAGTGTTATAAACAACAAAAACGACCTCAAGGGGAGAGGTCGTTTTTGCCTATATATTTTAGGGGAGGTTTTGCATCTTTCAGTCAGTACGCGGTTTTTTGCGTCCTCTCCTCTATGCGACAGCGAACAAGTTCGCGCCGAAATCTTTTAGAGTTTTCTTGCTCTGCTCCAATCAAATAACAATTTTCCTTCGAATGGGTCTCCATCCATTTCTTCGACCAGGTCGATGACGAATTCAACATCCTGCTCGGTCAGTTTTCCTTCCACCACGAAGTTGAATTGCATCATTTCGCCATTCACTACGCCTTCCACCAAGTTGAGCTCATCATTCATTTTCAGATAGAGCTTGGTGACCATGGCGTCGTAGTTTTCGTCGTTGATGCTCATGTTGATTTTGCTGAATTCAATCGTGTATTGATATTTTCCGTCAGAGAGTTTGATTACTTTTGCAAGCGGCATGAGGAAGTTGTTGCCCGGTGAAAGCTCGTTGTCATCCTTGAGTACGACCGGTACGACGGATTTTTCGTCTTCGTTGTCTCCACCTTTGAGTTTCAATGCCTCTCGTTTTTCTTTCAACATTTTCGCTGCATTATTGATTTCATCCTGTGATGCGCGTTTGTTTGCATAGACTTCTTTCGCGGTATGCAGCGCCTGTCTGAATTCGGCTTTTCCGTCAAGCTCATAAAGACTGAGGTCGATTGCTTCAGCAAGCTCAATCTCTTTTTTAAGCTCGGCTTTATCGGTTTTCGCCTGCACTTGGTCAAGATATAATCTCAATGCGCTGATGGTATCCCAAACCTGTTCTTGTGTTGCGTTATCATCCTTCATCACTTCTTTGGCATCATCGTATGCTTTTTGCAAATCGGCGATGCTGTCCAAAGTGTATTGATCTTTGTTTTCAAGTATCTGTTCGACCTCTTTGAGCAATGCTTCCAGCTCAATCTTATCAACCTTTCCGTCTTTTCGTTTCAAGTTTCGGATAGCGCGGTCAAGCATCGCAATCGTCGCATTGATGTGTTTTTCCGTATTATGCTCCGGATTTTTCGAACGGTAGGTCAACTCCGCGCCCTGAATCGCAAACTCCAGGAACTCTTTGGTCGATTCAACATAGTCGTCGCCCAACTTGGAGTAGATTTCTTTTGCCTCGTCGATTTTTTTGCGTAACAAGGCTTTGTCGCCTACACCGCCGATCAAAACGAGTTGCTCGATAGCTGCTTGAAGTTCTTGAAGCATATTGTCGACTTCTTTTTGTGTAGCCGACTCATTTTTGTAGAGCTTTTCAGCTTTGTCAAGGACGATTTCAAATGCCGACCAGCTTTTTGCCTCAAAGTTTCTTTCTTCATAGCCCTTCGCTTTATTGATTAAGATAAGCAAATCGCGTTTATCAACCGGTAGTGGCGTATTTGGCATTCCTTTGACCAACTCAACGGTGATACTGTAATTGTTCGATGCGGTTGCTTCGTAAGTTGTCTTTCTGCTTCCGTGGCTGTTACCTTCCAATACGGTGAATATTTCAAATTTTATTCTGCGCGGCAATTCCAATTTGTTTTGGTTCTCGCCTTTTGCAAAGTCCACCGAGTAGGTCGTATTATTTTGGTCAAGTCCGCGGAAAACAACGCGAAGTTTTTCGTTGTAGTCATTTCGTTTCAACTTGACGGTGACTTCCTTCATCTCTTTTTTGAAGATGTTGATGGAAGGGAATTGACTTCCTTGTCCCGATTTAGTCACCACAATTTCGTCCGGATCGATGCTTGCGATGTAGTCGCCGCTGAGCTCACGAACTTCGATTTTATATTCTCCGACCGGAACATTCGCGATTGCTTGGGATTTACCATGAGGCGCTGCAATAAATTCGTCGCCGGTAAATTTGTTGATTAAGACGACTTTCATCGGGGCGTTTGGTATATTGTTGATCGAGAGGAAGACTCGGATTTTGTCCTTGTAGTTGAAAGGAACTTCCACGATTTTCAGATAGTCGTTTTCGGTAATCTCAAACTCGATTCGTTCCGGTCCGACCAACTCGTAAGCCTCATCCACTTCGGTGATGATAAGCACATATTTGCCGACTTTCAGATTGTACGGATCCACTTTGTTGCCGTTCATATCTTGAACTTCCCATTTGAATTTATCAATCGGTACGGAGCCGGAAGAAATAACCGGCGATACCATGATGGTTCGTTCATCCCCATTACGAAGCGATTGGTTGAGCGGAAGCTGAACGATATTGTACGCATGGTCTCGAATCGTGATAATCGCTTTTTTCGGGTCGGTGTTTTTCGGCAATTCGAATTTTCCGCTTGCGTCCGCCGCATAGGATTTGTCGCCGATGGTGATAATCTGGCTGTGAATGCCGGAGCCTTTTTCTTCCACTTTTTCAAGGAAATAAATTCCGGTTGCGGCATCATAGCTGCTCTTCACAATGCGCGGATGGATGGTATCGACAATTACCGGGAATTTCATCTTCTGCGGTTCGCCTTCAAATTTTCCATCCGGTCGAACGGATACGGTGAAGCTGTATTTTCCGTCCGGTACGATTTCGTCCGCAAGATTTTTTCCTCTCCAAATCCAATGTGTCTTGGTCGTGTTGAGATTCGGGTCAACCGGTGAGCTCGGTACGACAAAGTTTTTACGGCCGGCATCATCCGGCTGAGCAACGCGGTAGATACTCACATCAGGATTCTCGTCGGTTGCCACATTGATTTCAAAATCCTTGTAGTTGCGAAGGAAGGTTCCGAGGAATCCGACCATATCGCCTTTTCCGTCGCCATTTGGTGAAAATGCGATGGCATCTTTTGTGAATTTCGGCTCTTCATAGCTGCTGCCGTGCAACTCGCCGAGCGGCAACATTTTTCCGCTCACCATGGTTGCAAGATGAGTATAAGGATAGTTCACCACATTGGAAACCGCATAATAATAAGGTCTGGTTCCTTTTTCAATATGCTCGTAGATGCTCGGGTCAATGACCGGAAGAGATTCCCAATCGCCCTTAAAACCGACGAAAGGAACGCTGATATTTTGATATTCCAAATCGGTGTCAAAGAATACATAGCCTTCGAGGAAATATCCGTTCGGCATCTGTTCTTCCAATTTTTTAACTTCGCTGTCGCTGAGTTTGAATTGAATTTCAAAAGGAATGCTTCCGTTTTTCGGAACGGTAATTTTTTGTTTCGGCGATTTTTGAAGCAGATTCGGCTTCATCATCGCTTTGCCGTTTTCCACCGTATCGCTGTTGAGCTCTGCGTAATAAGTGTAAGTCATATCCGCATTGCCGTAGTTTCGAAGCAATCCTTTGACGATGACTTCGTTGCTTTCAATATTTCGAAGATTGATGCTGGATATTCCGTTAGTTCCTTCAATAACAACGGTTGAGCGAATCGCTCGGCTGAGATTCATCATGCCGGCGCCCTGACCTCTTGGGGAAACATAGGCTCCTGCCGTCTTGTCGAAATATGGCGTTGCCGTACTCATCAAAAGATTTTTGACAAGCTTGTGTTTTTCCGCTCCGCTTACCGATTTAAAAGTTCTTTCCACATATTGTTTCGCTACGGCGATTCCTCCTGCAACATGCGGTGTCGCCATCGAAGTTCCGCTCATCATTCCGTAATTGTTGTCATTCAAACTGGAATAGATTTGTCCGCCCGGAGCGGAGATATCCGGTTTGAGATTGCCTTCTTGTGTCACTCCCCAGCTGGAGAAGTTGGAAAGCTTGTATCCGTTCGGATTGACTTCATAGCTTTCTTCCTGTGAGAATCGGATTTGTAGATTGATGTTGGCAACTAAAAATTCGCCGTCTTCTTTACTGATGAAGCAAGCGGGAATTTTTACATCGTCCAAACCGCCCATGTTGATGAGGTTGTCCTCTTCGATATTGTTATATACGATGGCAACTTTTGCGCCATGTTTTTCCGCATTTTTTACTTTCTCTTCAAAAGAAAGCGGCTCTATATTTTCCGGTGCACCTCGGCGAAGCAGTACCGCCTTGCCTTTTACATCGAGAACTTTAAAATCGGATTCCATGCCGTAACCGGCGTTGACCATTGCCAGTTTTTCGGTTGGAAATTCGCGATTGATTCCCGCATACAAAATTCGTTTTGTACCGCTCGGTAAATCAACGAGAATTCCTTTTTGTTTGATTTTTGCATTATCAACCGATGCGACGGCGAGAGAAATATCTGCCGTTCCCGGGGAATTCGTCAAACCGATGTCCGGATTGGTAGCCGGCGGTCTGTCGATTCCAAAGAATCCCAGGAAACCGTCGTTTCCGATTGCAATCGCTACGACGATTCCGGCATTTTGCGCATCGCGCAACGCGTTGAGGGTTGATTTTTCCAAACGGCTGTCCGTTGCGGAAGTCGCACCGAGACTCATGTTGATGCTGTCCGCTCCGAGTTTGATAGAATCGTCAATCGCCTTATTGTAAATTTCGGAGGATGTTCCGCCCGCTAAAATATTTGCGCTGAACACACGCATCACCAAAAGCTGTGCATCCGGTGCAACGCCTTTAAGTTTATGCCCGTTCGCCGCTACGATTCCGGCAACATGCATACCATGCGAGTTTGGAGAATTCTCTTTGATAATGTGATTTCCGTCGGCATAGTTATAGCCGTAAGGTATTTTTTCATTGAAGTAAATTCCTTTGAGTCCTTTATTACGAATCAGCTTCTCGGCTGCGTCCCTATCCTTGATTCGCAGAGAATCTTTATCTACATTTTGGAAAATTTCATGATTCGGGTCTCCTCCCGAGTCGATGATGGATACGATTTGTCCTTTTCCGCTGTAATTGTTACTCCAGGCATCGCCCGCATGAATCATCTCATTACTCGATGCATCCGCGCGTTTGACATCACCCGGTTTGTGAACGACCGGTGCGGGATAGAAACGATTGATCTCTACGCTCGCGACATCGGCTAAGGCTGCCACTTTTTTTGCATCCGCCAAAGTGAGCTTGATTGCCATACCGTTGAGTGCGGTGTCATAAGTCTGAGTCACTTCATAATCGACCTCGATGCGCTCGATTTCGTTTCTCAATATGGCCTGCGATTTTTCAGCATAATTCAGTTGCGCCGCCAATCCTTCCTCTGTGCGTATCTTTGTAATGTCGGGCGCACTCAATGAATGATTTGCCAACATGGATTTGTCATTGATTTCGACAATCATGGTGATGATATCACCATCGCTATATTGTTGTTCTTCCGCCTGCCTTATCAAATCGAGCACAATCGGATTATGACTTTGTACTCCTTCAACCCCCATTGCTTCCATCGCCAGATTTTGCGCCTTGGTGTCCTGAAACTCTTCGGCGTAAATTGAATACGGCGTGAAAGAAGTCAGCAGAAGAGTTGCCGATAAGACGGCTGCGGTTAATTTCTTCTTCACTAAATTTCCTCCTTTATAGGAAGCTGTGGCGGATTCCGCCACAGCTTGTTTATGGTTGGCTCGATGCCATGATGACATTGTATGCCCAGTGGTTTTTCTTGACATCAATATAGTCCGCTCTTGTACTTGCTTTCGGCTGAATATTGAATGCTCGGCTCATCATGGATACCACTTCGGCTCTGGTAATCGGTTGCTCCGGTTTGAAGCTTCCGTCTTTGTATCCGCTGATGACTCCCGCTTTGACACAGGCTGCAATTTCTTTTGCCGCCCAATGATTCGGCTTGACATCCTTCGGCATATTCGCACCTTCTTCCAATTTTCTGAGCTTCGCAATGATATATGCAAATTCCGCTCTGGTAATCGGTTTTTCCGGTTGGATTTTCTCTCCGTTTGGACGGATATAACCGAGCGATGCAATCTTGGTAAGCGATTTTGCATACCAGGCATCCGCTTTGATATCGCTGAAAGATTTTGTCTCCGTCGGCTGCTCATCGATTAATCGGTCGAGCATTGCGGCGATCTCCGCACGAGTCATATTTTTGTTCGGCATAAATTTGTTGCCCGGATAACCGCTCATATATCCTTCGCTGAGCAGTTTTTCGATCTTAGCAATGCTTGGGTCTTCAGCCAATGGAGTCTTGTTGTCGGTGATGGTGGTTGTCGAATCCGGTCTTACTGAGCCCGGTCCGCCACCTGAGCCGCTGCCTGAACCTCCGGAACCGTCGCCTGATGGAGGTGGTGAAGGTGGAGGTGGCGTTGTGCCGTCATCTTTCTCGTTGTAAATTGTAATTTCTCCCGTTTGGTCTTTTACAACGGTAAAAGTTTTTTCCTCTGAGTTTAATTTATATCCTTTCGGTGCAACGGTTTGCGTAATTTTGTACTCTCCGACTGCCAACTTATCAAACAGCAGCGTTCCCTTTGCATCAATCACCGTCTTGGTGATTTCTTTGCCGTTACCGCTCAATTTGAATTTTGCGCCGGTAAGCGGCTCATTGGTTTTCTTGTCCAAATTGGTGATTCGCAATTCGCCTTCCTGTGGAAGCACCGAGCCGCCATCCAATTTGAAATCGCCGTTCCAATCCAGAACGAGCACCATTTCGGTGCGTTTTTCCTGATTTGGAAGCGCATCCTTTGTAGTGACGAATACTTTCCACTTCGTATCCTTCGTCTCTGTCGGAGGTTTTATGAGATGTGCAAAATTTTCGATGGAGAATTTGCCTGCGGAAAGTTCTTTTGCTTTCATCGGCTTGTTTTTGAGCTGAACTTCAAAAGCCGATACATCGCTGCTCTGTCCGCCTGCTTTGACCTTGTCAAATTCAAAGGTAAACTCCGCCATCTTTATTGGCGATTTTTTATCCAATGTTTTGACATGAACGCTTTTCAGAGAATCATTTGCAAAGCTGAATTCCTTACCATCCGCTGTCAGCAATTTCGCCGGCACTTTGCGCTCGGTTGGCGGTTGCGGTCCGGATTGTCCCGCAGTAAACTCGGTAATCTTTTCGAGTTTCACCGTAAAGTCGTCAAAAATTTTAAGATACATGGTTTTGTAAATCTTATATTTGTCACCGTCAGCCATATTCGGCTCATCGAAAGTTTGTTTGAGCGCATCTTTCGGATTTCCTTTTTCGCGCTTACTGTAAACTTTCTCGGTATCATTCTTGATGATTTTGGTCTCCACTTCCCATTGAAGATTCTTTTTCTCGAGGATGGCTTTGATTCCGTCCTCACGAGAAAGGCTGCGCTCCACACCGTTGACATCTCTACCGGTTTCGGTCATATATTTGATAAACTCGTCACGGTCGCTGAATTCAGCTTTTCCACCATAACGAGGGGAGTCGCCCGAATCCCAATAGAGCAGCTCCAACACACTGAGACCCTGATTCAATTCTATCTTTTTGTTTTCTCCTTTTGCGATGCTTTGCATGCTCGTTTTTTGCGGATAATAGATATCCACGGCTTTTTCAAACTCGATGCCGAGCTTCTTCATCTTGTTGATATCATCGGCAGAAGGTTTTTCCGGCAACATATTCAAATTGACTTCAAATTTTGTAAGTGGTTTTCCATTTACAAGTGCCTGCGTCATTTCGTCAATCGGTAATGTTTTCAAATTGTTCTGCGTCAAATCCAAACTTACTGTCGGCGTATATTTCGCATAGGCAATCATATTGCTCAACAACTTCGCCGGAATGCTCTCGATTCGGTTGTTCTCCAAATCCAAACGCTCGATTTGTCTCAATTTGCCCCAGCTGCTCGGAATTTCTTTGATTTTATTTCCTTGCGCGGTAATCACTTTGATTTTTGTTGCCGCGCTCAGGCTGGATGGCAAGCTTTCCAATCGGTTGTTGAAAATATGAAGCGCTTTGAGCTCTTTATTTGTCGCAAAGAAATCATCCGACAGCTCGCTCAATGCATTATCGAACAGATAGAGCTCTTCAAGCTTTGTATTGTTCTTTAATAAATCATCCGGAAGCGATTCAAGTTTATTGTTCATCAATGACAATACTTTCAAATCCTTGTTCTTGTCGAAAATTCCCTTTGGAAGTTCTTCGAGCAAACTGCCGTCAAAATCGATATACTTCAAAGCGCTTAGACTGTCAAAAGTATTCGGCTCGATTTTTTGAATCTTGTTACCGCTTAAAATGATATGGGATAGGCCGGTTGCATTTTGAAAAACATCTGCCGGCAAAGCGGTCAATTTGTTGGAATCCAAATTGATGGCCTTGATATTCGGACCGAGATGCTTCAGCAAGCTGATATCACTTATTCCATAGCTTCCGAGATTCAATGTGTTTTTTCCGGGATAGCCCGGGATGTCGATATCCGGTTGCTTGTCCTTACCGACCGCATTCTTTAATTCATCAATGCTGATTTTTTTGTCATTGTCCGTATCCAATCCATTGGCAATCAACGCCTTGATAAGCGCTGCATCGCCGGTTGGTGGGGGAGCGTCGAAAAATTTATAATTTGAAAAGCCTTTGGTAACCTTGTTATCGAATTCAATTTCAAATCTTTTGTAACTCGGATCATCAAACTTTCCTTTTTTTGCTTCATCCGCAAGCGAAAGCAATGCGCTGAGTTTTTTGCCTTTAAGATCTTTCATATCGACAAGATACTCGACTGCTATCGGATCGCCGTTGCCGTCGCTCTTTAGAACGACGGGATGCATCGACTCGAAATCGCTTTGTGCTTTGATGGCAAAATCCGCATAATCTTTTGCATCGGTGTGCAATAAGAAAGAAATCGTCTTTTTGCCGTTGGCGACATAAAGTTTTGCGCGCGAGTCCAAAATATTATCATAATCGGATTTTTCGCTGCTTCCAACCTTGTAATTTTTGAGAGTCAAAGTATAGGCCCCGTCTTTGAAATCCGAGTCCAGATTCAAATCATCCGGAGATGGTACGCTCGGAACATAGACGAGCACCGAATCGTCTCCGAATGTGACTTCGAATTCAATCGGAGTTTTCGTCTTTGCATGCGTCACGACTTGCGCATTTGCAGTTCTCAGCTCACCGTCAAAATTGATGCCGAGGTCGGCAGGTCTTCCGAAATCTTTTCCGTTGACCTTGATATTCTTGACTCCTTTGGCATGCTCAATGCTCAATTTTTTGTCAAAGGTAACGAGCAATTCCTCATCGCCCCATCCTTTTTTCGTTTTGACTTCCTTGATGTCATATTCTTTGGCGATTCCGACCTTCGGTGGCGGAGGCGGCGTATTGCCTCTGTCCGGCTTGACATAGCCGGTATCTTCGTACACCGTCGTCGAATCATCTTCAAAAGTAAATACAACTTTATGCTTGTCTCGCAATTTAAAATCGGCGACTGCCGCTTTTCCGACCGGATATTGGTCGTATATTCCTAATGCGCCATTGGAAAGAATAAATACGATCATGCCTTTATCATCGCGCATCGGATAATCCAAATCATCGATGCTTACGCTTTTGAGGCGTCTTATCGTGGCATGAAGTTCCTTTGTTGCATATTCCGAATCCAATGACATTTTGACATATTCCGAGACGAATCCGGCTGCCGGGTCGCCCTGCTTGTCCAGTTCAACACTGACTATTTGAAGGCCATGGTTGAACGGCTTTCCATTGGGGTTCTCAAAAATGAAATCTTTTTCATCGCCATCTTCCAGAGTTACTTTGATTTCATTTTTCATAAATCGAGCGGGATTTCCTGAAAAAACAATTTCATTTTCTTCCACATCGAACTCTTTGATGGGATCGAATCGCACCTCATTCACATGGACCGTTTTTACCTTAGCAAAAAATTCTTTTGCATCCGGAGAAGCGGAAAAGATTTTGAGATTATTATCCTCCACCTTTGCCTGTAAAACGAGATTATTAAAATTGAGCGGAGTCGTTACATTCGTATCGCTCTGTGCTGACGAATTATCGCTCGGCGCATTTGCCGGAGCATTCGACTGCTCATTTGCGGCGGGTTGTTTTGAATCCGCCTGCCCTGTCGTGGAAATCGGTCTGCTGAATTCCGATGCATGTACAAGCGACATATTTGAAAAAACAGTCGAGCACAACATCAGGACTGCAAGCATAGTGGATATCCACCTTTTTGTCTGTTTGTGCATATAAACCTCCTCAAAATTTTATAGCTAAAGGCTCAGCCTTTATACCTGATTGGATTGTGCAGAAGCACAACGAATTTTTTATATCATAAAGGAAAGTTCCATATTAAATT
>JBGZSM010000063.1:0-8903 GCA_041853585.1 Filifactoraceae bacterium | reverse complement strand
TATCTCCGTCTTTTTTTGTTGCAATCATTCATTTTTACATATCAAAATAAGTTAAAAACTAGAAAAAAATTAAAAAATGTAGTATAATATTTAGTGTTGAAAGTATAAGAATATGATGGAAATTCAGGTATAAGATTCGTCAAGGAGTAAGATGAAGAAAATAAAAATTGATACGGACTATATAAAGCTGGACCAATTGTTAAAGCTGGCAAATATTGCTCAAAGCGGTGGTCATGCAAAAATAATGATATTATCCGAACAAGTTAAGGTAAACGGTGAGACGGTTCTGGAGCGCGGTAAAAAATTACGCCCGGGAGATATCGTTCTTTGTGAAGGAGAAGAGGTTCAGATAATTTAGAGGTGTTATGCGAGTTTTGCAAATGGAGTTAAATCGTTTTAGAAATTATAAAGCAGAGCATATTTCATTTGACGATGGAGTCAATATTTTTTTTGGTAACAATGGAGAAGGAAAGACGAATATTTTGGAAGCGATATATATGCTTTCTCTCGGACGCTCTTTCAGAACGAACAAAGACAAGGACATGATTGAAATCGGCTCTGAAACGAATTATGTCAAAGCGCTTGTGGAAAGTGGCGGCAGAGAATATAAAATTGAGTATCGCATTGATGCAAAATCGAAAAAAGCTATCAAAATAAACAATGTTCCTATCTCTAAAATTACCGAGCTGCTCGGCATTATAAATGTAGTGATTTTTTCTCCGGAGGATTTGAGTCTGGTCAAAGACGGGCCGAAAGAGAGAAGAAATTTTATAGATCGGGAACTATCTCAACTCAGACCGAGATATTATATACTGCTCAACAACTATTATAAGAGTCTGATACAGAGAAATAATTTATTGAAAAGCAAAGATTTTGACTTGGTTTTGCTGGATGTATATGATGAGCAATTGGCTTTAAACGGAATAGAAATTATAAAATATCGTCGAGAATTTATAAAAAAAATTGCCGAGATTGCAATGGAAAATCATCGAAAGATTTCGAGTGAAAAAGAAAAGCTGACGGTTTTATATGAGAAGAGTATAGATGCGGAGAATGTTGAGGCTTATCTTGGTGAATTGAAAAATTCCAGAGAGAAGGATTTTATAAGAAAAACAACTACGAAAGGTGTTCATCGGGACGATTTGGATATTCAAATCAACGGCATTGACCTTAGAAGTTATGGCTCTCAGGGTCAAAAAAGAAGTGCTGCGATTTCTTTAAAATTATCCGAGATACAACTTGTGTATGAAATCAAAGGGGAATATCCTATCGTTTTATTGGATGATATTTTTTCGGAGCTTGATAAGGAAAGACAAAAAATGTTGCTTGAATCGATTATGCACACTCAGACTTTTGTAACGACGGCGGAAGATATGGATATCGATTTATCTACTGTAAAATACAAGATTCAAAAAGGAAGCGTTACAAAAAACAAAAAAAATTAGTATTAAAAATAATTCAAAAGAAAGTTGAGACATGTGAGGAGTAATTTATGACAAATGATATGACCAATATCGAACAAATGGACAGTTTGGAAGATACCAGAGTGAACGGTGAATATGGTGCTGAGCAAATTCAAGTTCTTGAAGGACTCGAGCCGGTACGAAAAAGACCCGGAATGTATATTGGTTCTACCGGAACAAAAGGACTTCATCATCTTGTTTATGAAGTGGTGGATAATGCGATTGACGAAGCGCTGGCAGGATACTGTGAAAATATCAATGTAACGATTCTGGAAGATAATTCCATCGAGGTTACGGATGACGGGCGAGGTATTCCTGTTGAAATCCATCCTAAAACAGGAAAAACTACATTGGAGACGGTATTGACGGTGCTTCATGCCGGCGGAAAATTCGGGGCAGGCGGTTATAAGGTCTCCGGTGGGCTTCATGGAGTCGGTGTTTCCGTTGTAAATGCATTGTCGAAAAGTTTGATAGCTGAAATCAAAAGAGACGGGAAGATTCACAGACAGGAATTCAGCAAGGGAGATTCTCTTGGAGAAATTCAAATTATCGGAGAGACCGAGCAAACCGGAACAAAAATTACTTTTACACCGGATGAAACGATTTTTGATGAAACGATTTACAAATATGAAACTTTGGAGCATCGTTTGAGAGAGCTCGCTTTTTTGAACAAAGGAATCTCGATTACTTTGGAAGATAAGCGAGCGGAGCAGGAAAAAAAGAAAACTTTTTATTATACAGGCGGTCTGGTCGAGTATGTAAAACATCTCAATAAAAGCAAAGACCCTCTCCATGAGGACATTATTTATTTTGAAAAGAAGGTGGATACTTATACGGTTGAGATTGCGATGCAATATACGGATGCATACACCGAAAATATATACACCTATGCGAATAATATCAATACGATTGAGGGCGGAATGCATTTGACCGGATTCAAATCGGCATTGACTCGCGTGTTGAATGATTATGCGCGAAAGGCCAAGTTTTTAAAAGAAAAGGATGAGAGTCTTTCGGGAGAGGATGCGAGAGAAGGATTGACCGCGATTATTTCGGTTAAGTTGGAAGACCCGCAATATGAAGGACAGACCAAGACCAAATTAGGAAATCCTCCGGTCAGAGCGATTGTCGATTCGGTCACATTTGAAAATGTAGAGGCTTTTTTGGAAGAGAATCCTCAATCCTCAAGAATTATCATCAATAAGACTTTGACCGCTCAACGAGCGAGAGAGGCTGCAAAAAAAGCGAGAGAGCTTACCAGAAGAAAATCGGTCTTGGAATCGACGGCTTTACCCGGAAAATTGGCGGATTGTAGTGAGAAGGACCCTGCAAAATCCGAAATTTATCTCGTAGAGGGAGATTCCGCGGGCGGTTCGGCGAAGGATGGACGAGATCGGGTAACGCAGGCGATTTTGCCGCTCAAAGGAAAAATTTTGAATGTAGAAAAATCTCGTTTGGACAAGATTTTGTCGTCGGAAGAGATTCGAAATATGATTACGGCTTTCGGATGCGGATTGGGCGATGAGTTTGACGAAGAAAAGTTGCGCTACCATAAAATCATCATCATGACGGACGCGGATATCGACGGTGCGCATATTCGAACTTTGCTTTTGACATTCATGTTCCGATATATGCGTCCTCTGATTGAGAAAGGCTATGTATATATTGCACAGCCGCCGCTTTTCCAAGTGAAAAGAGGACAGAAGGTCGTCTATGTTTATGATGATAAATTATTGCCGGCGGTATTGGATGAGTTCGGGCGCTCCACGAGTCCACAGGTTCAGCGATATAAAGGTCTTGGAGAAATGAATGCCGAGCAGCTTTGGGAAACGACGATGAATCCTGAGAACAGGACGCTTCTTAAAGTGAATATCGAAGATGCATCGGCGAGTGATGAAACTTTTGTCATGTTGATGGGCGATAAAGTCGAGCCGAGAAAGAATTTTATCAATGAGCATGCAAAATATGTAAAAGATTTGGATATATAGCCTAGAAAATAAAAAGAGGTGTTTATGGATAATGAATTTAAAGATAGGGTTCGGGATGTCGAGATAAAAGACGAGATGGAGAAATCCTATATCAGCTATGCGATGAGTGTTATCATCGGTCGAGCATTACCGGATGTTCGAGACGGTTTGAAACCGGTTCATCGAAGAATACTTTACTCAATGGGTGAGCAAGGATTGACTCCGGATAAAAAGCATCGTAAGTCGGCAACGGTTGTCGGGGATGTAATGGGTAAATACCATCCTCACGGCGATTCTCCGATTTATGAGACGATGGTGAAGATGGCGCAAAAATTTGCCATTCGATATCCTTTGGTTGACGGTCAGGGTAACTTCGGAACGATTGACGGCGATTCAGCGGCAGCGATGCGATATACGGAAGCAAGAATGACCCATATGGCATTGGAAATGTTGCGCGATTTGAATAAAGAAACCGTGGATATGGGACCGAACTTTGACGAGAATGAAGAAGAGCCGAAGGTTTTGCCTTCGCGATATCCGAATCTTTTGGTGAACGGCTCCAACGGGATTGCGGTCGGTATGGCGACTTCGATTCCGCCTCATAATCTCGGTGAGGTCATCGATGCGGTGGTCGAGCTGATTGATAATGAAGAAGCGACCGTTGAAGATTTGATGAAGCATATTCAGGGTCCGGATTTTCCAACAGGAGCCTATATTATGGGTCGCTCCGGGATGCTCAATGCGTATCGAACCGGAAGAGGTCGGGTAATACAAAGAGCCAAGACGGAAATTGAAGAGATTCAAGGCGGCAAAAATCGAATTGTCATTACGGAAATTCCGTATCAGGTGAACAAAGCGAGAATGGTCGAGAAAATCGCCGAGCTTGTAAAGGACAGAAAAATCGACGGGATTACGGATTTGCGTGATGAATCCAACCGAAAAGGAATTCGAGTGGTTGTCGAGACGAGAAGGGATGTAAATGTCAATATCGTTTTGAACAATCTTTTCAAACATTCCCAGTTGCAGCAGAGTTTTCCAATCAATATGCTCGCCATCGTTGACGGGCAGCCGAAAGTGTTGGGACTTTTGGAAATTATAAAGGAATATTTGAAACATCAGGAGGATGTTGTCACCAGAAGGACGAAATTTGATTTAAAGAAAGCGCAAGACCGAATTCATATTTTGGAAGCTTTACTCAAAGCGATTGACCATATCGATGAAGTTATTGCGATTATCCGCTCATCCTATGACGATGCACAGCAAAAGTTGATGGAGCGATTCGATTTTTCCGAAGTTCAGGCACAGGCAATCTTGGATATGAGAATGAGAAGATTGCAAGGTTTGGAGAGAGAAAAACTGGAAGATGAGCGATTGAATTTGGCTCAAAAAATTGAATATTATTTGGGTCTTCTTGCGGACAGACAAAAATTGTTGGCTGTCATCAAGGAAGAAATTTTAGAAATAAAAAACAAGCATAATGATGGAAGAAGAACGGAAATTCTCGAATCGGAGGAAGACCTCGAGGATATCGATATGATTGATGATGAGGATGTAACGATTACACTTACTCACAACGGCTATATCAAGAGAATGCCGATTGACACTTATAAGGCGCAAAAGCGCGGTGGAAAAGGTGTCGCGTCGATGACTACGAGAGAAGAGGATTTTGTCGAGGTATTGATAACGAGCAGCAATCATGCAAAGGCAATTTTCCTTACCAACCAGGGAAGATTGTATCGGATGCCGGTCTATAAGATTCCGCAGTCCAATCGAACTTCCAAAGGAACGAATATTATCAATCTGATTCCGTTGGAGCCGGGTGAGAAAATCACGACTTTGCTTTCTCTCAAAAACAATGAGGACAGCGAAAAACTGGTGATGTGTACTAAGTTGGGAATCATCAAGAAAACCGAGTTATCGGAGTTTAGAAAGAGTTCACGAAACGGACTTATCGCAATCAATCTTCGAGAGGATGATGAGATGATTTCGGCGAAGATTACTACCGGTGAAGATAATTTGGTGGTCGTTTCAAGAAATGGAAAATCCATTACTTTCAACGAAAAAGATATTCGTCAAACGGGAAGGGTATCGATGGGAGTCATCGCGATGAGATTGGATGAGGACGATGCCGTTATCAGTATGGAAGTCGTGGAGGATAGCAAAAATCTTCTCGTAATTACCGAAAACGGATATGGTAAAAAGACTTCGACGAATGAGTATCGAACTCAGACCAGAGGTGGAAAAGGAATCAAAACTTACAATGTGACCGAACAAACCGGATTTCTGGTTGGCGCTCGAATGTTGTCCGAGGGGGACGAGATTATGATTGTGAACTCGGACGGAACATTGATTCGTATGAGCGAGAGTGAAATTCCTTGCTTGAGTCGAGCAACCAAGGGTGTTCGATTGATGAGAAGTGCGGACAGTAAGATAGTTTCTTTTGAAAAAATTGAAGCGGGCTCCATCAATGATGAAGAAGAAGACATTAAAGAATAGACAGAATGAAATCTTTATGATATAAATATCGTAGCTTTATTTGTTGCCTAATTGTTTGGCAAATTGTGTTAAGTAGTTTTTTGGAGTGGAAAGGAACAAAAAATGAAATTTAGAAATAAAAAAGTGAAAACATCAAGAAAAAGTATCGTTGCTCCTTTTGTAGTGGGAGCGGCCATCGGAACTTTCGCCGGTCTGTTGTTGGCGAAGAAACCGGGAGATGAGTTGATGGAAGATATCGGCGACAATTTAGGAAATATCAAGGATAAAGCAAAGGGTGCTTATGACAACAAGGAAGAAATTATAGAGAACATCAGCCGAAACATCAAGAAGATTACACAGACGGAAGTTAAAAATTTCGTCGAGCCGAAATATTATGCGAAAGAATTTGATGAAAATGGAAATATCAAAGAAAAAGTAAGCAATTTTGCAGAGGATGTTGTTGAATTTGCGGAAGATGATTTTCAGGTAACGAAAAAAGCGGCGGCTCGTGCGGTTCGTGACGGAAAAGATAAAGTCGGCGACTTTGTTGAAGATGCAGCGGATGAAGTGGAAGAAGGTCTCGGCAGCGCGAAGAAAACCGTTGAGCGAGCGGTTCGTGACGGAAAAGATACCGTGGGAGATTTTATTGAAGATTTGACGGATGACCCGGACGATAAATTGAATGAAGCAAAAAAAGCTGTTGAAAGAACGGTAAGAGACGGAAAAGACAAAGTCGGCGATGTGGTTGAAGATACTGCGGACAAATCAAAAAGCAAATTCAAAAAAGCGAAAAAAGCGGTTGAGCGTGCGGCAAGAGATGGAAAAGACAAAGTAAAAGATGCGGTTGAAGATTTGGTCGATAAAGTAAAAAATTAGCGACAGAAAGGAGTCCTTCTATGATATGGGAAGTAGGTATACTGTTGATAGGCATAGGGATTTTGATACTTTGTATATTTACGGCGACAACCATACGCGATGTCGGCGCGTCCATCAAGCGCATTGATCGAATATTGACCGATAAGGATGGTGAGATTCAAACCATCATCAATAATGCGGCGAGTATATCGACGGAAGTGGATGGAATCGTTGCAAATGTGAATAAGGTTACGAATGTTGCGGGAATAGTCGGTTCCGTTTCGTCAGGGATTGCCAGTATTTTTAAAAAAGACAATGAAACAGATGATTTTTATTCAGCTGATCGCGATTTTAGTGACGACATCGATGATATGGAAGATTTGGAAAAGATATTTGAAGAAGCTCAGAATAAATAGTTCAAAATTTTTTAGGAGATCATATGGGAAATATTAATATTGACGCAATGAACAGCGCCAATGATTTTACAATCAATGTAAATGGTGAAATTGACTTGAACACTGTCGAAGTGTTGGAAAAAGCTCTCAACGAAGCTTTGCCGCAAAAAAAAGATATCATTATTGATATGACGAATGTTAGATTTATTGATTCAACGGGTATAGGTCTATTAGTGCAGACCTATAAAAGATTAAAGCAAATGGGAAAAAAAATTACCATCCTTAATGCGCAAGAGAACGTAAGAAAGGTATTCAAAATCACCTGTCTTGAGGATACATTCAACATGGGGGTATAAAAGTGATAAATATGGATCAAAAAAATCTAATCAAAATGACCGTTCCGACGGATTCGGCAAATATTTCGGTAGTGAGGATGACCGCATCTTCCATAGCAAACCGTATCGGATTTAATATCGAAGAGATCGATGATGTAAAAATTGCCGTTTCGGAAGCATGCACGAATGTTATCAAGCATTCGAAGGTGTCAAGCTTCGATTTATTCTTCGGGCAAGGAAGTAACTTTATAGAAATCGAAATTAAAGATACCGGCGTCGGCTACAATTTTTCAAGCTTGAAAGACCCTGAGTTTTGTGGTGAGAGAGAATGTGGCGGATTGGGAATCTACATTATAAAAATGTTGATGGATGATGTAGTAATTCAATCGGAGCTGGATAAAGGAACCACCATTTATATGAAAAAAGAAATGGGGAGAGAGGATTGATTGATGTCAAATGGTTCTAAAAATAAAAAGGAACTTTTTGTAAATCAAGAATTCAAGGATTACGATACAAAAGAACTTTTTGCATTGTTTGCGAGTAAACACGATCGCGAAATCAGAAATGAAATCGTAAGTAGAAATATATATATTGCTGAACTGTTATCAAAAAGATATACCGGCAAGGGAATAGAATATGATGATATTTTTCAAATTGCATCGTTGGCGTTGATTTATGCAGTGGAGCGATTTGACATAAGTAAGGGATATGAATTTTCCAGTTTTGCAACGCCGACCATCGTGGGAGAGATCAAAAGATATTTTCGTGATAAAGGTTGGGCAATAAAAGTTCCGAGAAAAACTCAAGAGCTTGCACTGAAGATAAACGATGCAAAAGAAGCGTTGCAGTCGGAGCTTGGTCATGTGCCGAAAGTAAAAGACATAGCAAGATATCTGAAATCCACGGATGAGGAAGTAATGGAAGCGATGGAAGCGTCGCAATTATTTAGTATTCGTAGCTTGGACTTGATAAAAGAGAATAATGACAATGATTCGTCGATGAGTTTTTCGGATATTCTGGGAAAGGAAGACCAGAGTTTTGCGGACATTGAAAACATAGATTTTGTAAATCGCTTTATCGAGAAATTAAGCGAGCCGGAGCAAAAGATAGTGATTGGACGATTTTTTGAAAATAAAACGCAGGTTGTGATTGCGGAAGAACTCGAGCTTTCACAAATGACGATTTCAAGAATCGAAAAGAAAGTCATCCAAAAACTGAAGGAAGAGTATAACAAAACTATGGATTGATTATCAAGGAAGAATAAAACTGTAAGTGGAGCTGTTGCAAAATAGCCCCTAAAAAAAATGGCAAACTCATAAGAGCAAGCCATTTTTTTTGATATAATATATTTGTATGAAAAACTATATCAAGAATAAGCTTACACTAAATCGTCGTGTTTTGCAACTAAAAATG
>JBGZSM010000062.1:0-52255 GCA_041853585.1 Filifactoraceae bacterium | reverse complement strand
TTGCTATTATCTGTGTTATACTTAGAGTGGGTCATGTGGATACTCCTTTACTGATTTTTTGGTCGAACTTAGTATACAGTATCTTCATGACTTTTTCTATACTTATTTATTACTATGCATTTGATTTTACAACTTACCAAATATTTAAAGGCATCGGAAAATTTGAATCGATTTTTTCGATGACACTCTACACCATCTTCATCAATCAAATCGCATTAATTATAAATACTTTGTTGGTTCGCCTGAGCGGAAATATCAATTTCTCAATTTCTCCGGCATACTTTTTGCCCATAGATGCGAGTAACACCGTTCGCATGATAGTTTCCATGCTCAATCCGTTTACGATTGGAGTTTTTATAATCCATGTTATCATGCTTCAGGTCATCCACAGATTCGGAAAAAAATCCGCAATCGCAACGACCGCACTGTCTATGGTTATCGGGATATTGTTTTTGATTGTAATCTTTTCGTGGTCAAGCCTTGTCACTCCCTATCCCGGAATAAATCCAATTCCCAATGTCTAAAGGAGTATTCGTGAAAGAAATCTACAAAAATATTTTTGCAGGCGATGTCATTTTACCGAAATCGCCACTCAAATCACTCAATCTCTATGTGATTAAATCACCGGAGCATGCATTGATAATCGACTCGGGCTTTGATTGTCCCGAAAGTGAAGAATGTTTTTTTCATGCGCTGGATGAGCTCGGAATTCAAAAAGGACGGGTGGACCTGTACCTGACCCATCTGCATGCCGACCACAGCGGACTGACCTACAAATTCCAACAAAAATACGAAGGCAAGGTCTATTGCAGCCAAATCGATGCCGACTATGTCAATGCGATGGCGAAATCCGACTACTTCGACAAACAGCTCTATCGTCCCGAGATGGTCGGATTGTTTGACGACGGGCATTTTTTCGACAAGCATCCCGCCGTACTTTATGCCCCGAAGAATCCGGTGGATTTTACCATCGTGGAAGCGGGCGAGCAGATAGCAATCGGCGAATATACCTTTGACATCATCGACATTCCCGGACACACTCCGGGCATTACGGGGCTGTATGAAAAAAATCATCAGCTGCTTTTTTCCGGCGACCATATTTTAGACAAAATCACACCCAATATCAGCTTTTGGCGTTTTGAATACGGCGACATTCTCGGCACTTATTTGAACAGCTTGGAAAAAGTGTATGCGATGGATGTCAAAATGGTTTTTTCGTCGCATCGCGTATTGATAGACGACCACAGACGACGCATCGACGAGCTCAAAGCGCATCATCAGGAGCGACTGAGTGATATTCTGCATATTTTAAGCGATGGAGAATACCAGAGTGTTGCGGAAATTGCCGCCAAAATGCATTGGGATTTTCGTGCCAAAGATTTTGAGGATTTTCCGCCCGCACAAAAATGGTTTGCCACCGGCGAAGCAATGGCGCATCTGGAACATCTTCGCGCCAAAGGACTCGTTGAAATGAACCGGGATTTGACGGCGATACGATATGCCAAAAACAAATAGTTTCCATTTGAAAATAAGCGGAGGCATAAGATTGGATAAGATTGGACTTTTAGGAGTCCAATTTTTGTTCAAACGAAGCCTTGACGAAACCAAATTGCGATTTGCACACTCGGATGGCGATTCAAAATGTCAACGCTTTTTTCCCGCAATGGAAACTCTTTTCAAAGGCGGCTACTAACAATTATAAATAAATTGAATAACTGTAACCTTTTTGTAACGCATTACTTATCGTTTTACGATATAATGTCCTTGTTATAAAAGTATTTTTGAAAAACAGATTATAAGATAGAATAGCAACAGCAAAGGAGGATTTATGATAGAAATCAGAGATGTTTCAAAGCACTTTGGAAACATTCAGGCACTGAGCGACATCAATCTCAATATTCGCAGCAACGAAATCTTTGGGATGGTCGGCTCAAACGGAGCGGGAAAATCCACATTGATGCGAATCATCAGCGGTGTGCTCAAAGCGGATAAAGGCATGGCATGTTTGGAAGAAAAAAATATTTACGAAAATCCCGATGCCAAGTCCAAATTCTTTTATATCTCGGACAATCAGCATTTTCTACCCAATGCAACGCCCGAAGAAATGTTTTATTTTTACGCCCAACTTTATGAGCGAATGGACAAAGAGCGCTTTTTCCGATTGCTCGACAATTTTCATTTAGAAAAAAATCGCAAAATCCGCACCTTTTCCAAAGGAATGAAAAAGCAATTATCCACGGTACTCGGGCTCAGCTCCGGCGCGGAATATTTGCTTTGTGACGAAAGCTTTGACGGGCTCGACCCGATTGCAAAACAGGTGGTCAAATCTCTTTTTGCAGAAGCCATTCGCAGTCGCGGATTGACACCGATTATCGCGTCACACAACCTTCGCGAGCTCGAAGATATATGCGACCATGTCGGCCTGCTCCACAAGGGCGGTGTCATCATGTCCAAAGACATCGGCGATATGAAGCTCAGCGCCAAAAAAATTCAGGCGGTCTTCACTTCACCTGTTGAAAAAGAAGATTTCGCTCCTTTTGATGTCGTCAATCTCGATAAAAAAGGCTCAGTCTATTCCATCGTGCTTTCGAGCAAAGAAAAAGACAATATGATGATTGAAACATTGGATGCCAAAATAAAAAGCATGAATCCGGTGTTCTACGAAATGCTTCCATTGAGTTTGGAAGAAATATTTATTACCGAATCGGAGGTGGCAGGTTATGATATTCGCTCCATCATCTCGTAAAAAAGTTGGAAAAAAGGATTCCATGCTGATAAAAAGTCGTCTGTCGGCTACCATGTGGGCATCCGCGATACTGTTCGTACTGCTCTTGTTTGCATTGCCGATTTATACAATGACTCAGCTGCAACGAATCCCGATTGAAGATTTCATTTTGCCGGACGAAAGAAATATGCTGTATTTCTCTCGAATTTTCAGCAGCGGCAATATAGGCGTCAAATTCTTTACTTTCGCTTTCGGCGTGTTCATTCCATGGAACTTGTTCTCCTATATGCACAGCACATCGAAGGTGGATTTATACCATTCCCTTCCGATTTCGAGAAGAAAACTGTTCTTCTCCAACTTCATTGCGGGGAATCTCGCTTATATCATGCCTTACTTGGCAACTTCAATTTTAGCGGCGATTTTATATGCGGTCGGCACCGGATATTTCAACTTCCAAATATTTATATATACGATTGGGCTCAATCTGTTCTTCTATAATCTGTTCTTTTTGAGCTCAACCTTTGCGACCATCGTCACCGGCTCACGAATTACAACGGTTTTGATGACGCTGGTCATCTACGAAACCATCCAGTTCATTCAGCTCGGGGCACAAGAAATCGCGGCTCGATTCTGGGTCACCTATATTCGACCCGATGAGCAAATAACGCTGATGCTTTCACCAATCACCTTGTTCTTTGCCGATATATTGAAGCATCGAATGGTAATTTCCGTCGTCTTGCTGGTTATTTTCTTTCTGTTGGACTTGGTTCTGTTTGAAAAAAGACCGTCCGAAACGGCTGGAAAAGCAGTATGGGGAAATATTTTCGCACAGGTGGTAAAATACATCGTTCTAATTGCCGTTGCGATTGTCGGCGGACTCATTTTCGAATCCATCAACCGCAGTTACAATGAATTGGGCTGGATGTACTTCGGATTTATTTTCACCGCTGTCGTCGGTCACATGATTATTGAAGGCATTTACAATTTCGACATCAAGCAGATATTCCGTAATTGGCCGGGAATGATTGCCTTCGTTGCGGTATTTTGCATTTCGGTTCTAATGATATCCAGAGATTCTCTCGGATACGATACCAAGTACACACCGGTCGCTGAAATTGCAAATTATGAAATCAATTTAGTCGATATGCTCGAGGAGAATTACAAATATTCTTTCAGGAATAAAGTCTTGAAAATTTCGAGCGATGAGAGTAAAATATTTGCAGATGAATTTTTGAAGAAAGTAATTGAAGAAACCAAAGTATATCGTCAAATAACCAGAGAGTATGAGTACGACAGTTCCAATGATATTCCGTACGATTGGAAAGTCCGATCCGATATTGAGGTGAATAAAAAAGACGGCTCTTCTTACAAAAGGAGCTATCCGCGAATACTAAAAAAAGATTTTCTCGACTTCCTGTATCAGGTATATGACTCCCCGGATTTCAAATCATCCGACATCGTCATTCCGTCGCTGGAAAATAAAGAGCTTGAAAAAGCCATTATCTATTTCGGACCGAATTATACCAACACGAGTGAAATTCTCTCCTCGGAATTTATGAATCAACTGTACCAAGCAGCGCTCAAGGATTTCCAAAACAGTACGGCGGAGCAGCTTAAAAATACTCCTCCAATCGGTGAGATCGAGTTTTGGACTAAAGATGTAAATCCGGAAATCGGATTGGATGATGCGTATGAACCATCCTACATGGAAACCAATTTTGCCGTTCCGATTTACGAATTCAGCACCGAAACCATCGCCTTGCTCAAAGCGAAAAATCTTTATGCCTACAAACCGATTGACATTGACGATATTCTAAGTATTGAACTATATGACTACGAAAATGAAAACGAGGGAAAATTTGCTGCCACATATGAAACGAAGGATGAGGACATTTACAAAACAACTATCACAGATCGCTCGCAATATAAACAATTGCTGGAAACTTTTTCGTCCGAAGAGATGGCTAGACTCAACCCTCTTCTGTATATTGATAGCGATGTTTATATTAATGTTCATCTCAAAGATGGTGTCGTTCTTACAATGCGCAAAATCCAAGACTTCAAACAAGCATAAAGAATAACCTGAAATTTATTCAACTGAAAACTTGATATAGAAACGGGGCGCATCTGCGCCCTCTTTTTTTGCTTCTTATTATAAAGATTTTCTATCGCATCCATAAATTTTATCGAACAAATATAATCCCTTTTTTTGATATACTAAATTCATGATTAAAAAGGGAGGACATCGTGAACTTTATATTTCAAACAACACATTCATCATACAAACATATCGCGGGAAAAACATTTCCTCAAAACCACTTAGAAGATATTTCTCTATCTAAAAATGAAGAATTCGGATTTCAGCTCCTGATTCTTGCAAAAGATAAATTTTTGCTGCAAAAAGATGAGCGACTCGACATCGCTTGGTGCGGACTGATTGACAAAATTCGAGTCGAAATCGTCGCTCGGCATCAGGGAGAGGATATTTCAAAATACTTTTTTGTGCATCTGATGGACTTTGTTCAAGACGATAACGGCGATTGGATTTTGGATATTTTAACCAACAAAATCAGCATTCTCAGCGAGCGCAAAGAGCAGGGCATCTATATCGGCGGCAAACTGCCGAAGGATTTCCCATATTCCGATGCCGATTTGCAAATACACATTTACCACAGTCAGGGATATGACGATGAAAATTTGATTTTTGAACAGCAAATCGCACTTCAAATTCATGATTATGTGCTGGAAGATATTTCCGAAAGCAATTTTTATATGGATTTGTGGCAACATCCGTGCAACTGGGCGCGAGCATACGACCTTTCCTATTATAGCGATGAGGATTTCGCGTTGATTGAAAAATATTTTGCTGCGCTTTCGCAAATCGGACAGAGAGTTTGCGATCTCATCATCTCCGATTTTTCTTGGGCGGGACAGCGCTGCTACAAGGTCTTGCAAAATCACAACAATCTGTTCGAGACCAATATCATCTCCGTATATCGTGACAAAGACGGCGAATTCTTTTGTGACTTCAGCGCCTTCAACCGATATATCGCCCTGGCGGAAAAATATCGGATGGCGGATGAAATCAATCTGTTCGGAATCTTGGGCAACTGGGATGCCAGAGACTTCGGCAATCCGCTCGTCGATTACAAAGACCCGATTCGCATAAGCTACAAGGATCTATCCGACGGCAAATACAAATACATGAGCCGAAAAGAAGAAATCCGCGCCTATCTGAACTTGGTTTTTTCACATCTTCAGGATTCGGGACTCTGGGAAAAGACCCTGATAATGAGCGACGAGCCGAGCAATTTACAAATTTTTGAAGAAGCACTCGCGCTCTTTGAAGAAGCGGCGAATGGAAAAAATATCCGGCTAAAATGCGCCATCCATGACCAAAACTTTTTTGAATCTTACTCACAACATATTCAGTCGCTCTCGCTGAACACCTGCGAACTGGTGCATAATATCGATAAAATCATAGCTCTTCGGGCGCAAATCGAAGCAAAAGGCGGAAAATTGACTTGGTATTCCTGCTGTTTTCCAAGCGATATGAATATCTTTCTGAAATCTCCGCTCATCGAAAGTCGACTTGTCGGATGGTTTACAAGCTATCTCAATCTGCATGGCTTTTTACGATGGGCATACGGAATTTGGCCGAAAAATGTATTCGAATCCGCATCCTACAAACCCGAGAAATGGGCGGCGGGCGATATGTTTTTCGTATATCCCGGAAAAGACGGAGCGCCCTTGCCGTCACTTCGGCTGAAAAATCTGATTTTTGGAATTCAGGACTATATCCTGCTCGGCGATTTTGAAGAAATGCATGGGCGCGAGAATCTCGAGCAAAAACTTGCCGCATTGCTTGGCAAAAAATCCGATATGGAATTCATACCCGAGCGGGAAATCAAACTTCAACATCAACTGGATTGGGAAGGCTACGAGCAATTCAAACAGGAGATTTTTTCGACGATGAAAAATCCTCGTCTTCAAAAAATTTCCGATGCCATCGTGAACATGGATGAGGAGAATATCATTCCTTTGATTGAAGATGCGCTGGCAAACAATATTTCGGCGACTGATATTTATACCAAGGGGCTCAGCGACGGAATGCTCGCCGTAACCAAACTCTTCGATGACAGAAAATATTTCGTATCCGAAGTAATCGTATGCGCCGATACCTTGAACAAGGGCGTCAAATATCTCCATCAAAAAGCGCCGATTCATTCCGGCAAAGGTCCGAAAGTGATTTTGGGCGTCGTCGAAGGCGATTTACACGAAATCGGAAAAAATGTCGTAAAAATTATGTTTGAAGCTTCCGGCTTCGATGTAATCGACATGGGTCTCAATGTCAAAGCCAAGGATATCGTGCAAAAGGCAATCGAAGAAAATGCGGATATCATCGGATTATCTACCATGATGACGACTACGATGACCAATATGCAGGAGACGATAATGCTTTTGCAAAAGGAAAATAAAAAAGCAAAAGTAATTATCGGCGGCGGTTGCATCAGCCAAAAATATGCCAATGAAATCGGCGCCGACGGCTATTCCGCAAATGCCGTCGAAGCGGTTCGTCTTGTAAAAACTTTGTTGGAGGGACAATATGAATTTTAGAGAAATGACATTGTTGCAATATATCCAAAGCCAAGACCGCGTATTCTTTCTGCCCGATATGGCGACCAACGGACTGAAATTTTTGAATTGCAAAAGCTATGAAGTCTATACGCAGCCCCAAAAACAGTTGGAATTGGCAAAGCGGATGAATCAGGAATTTGAATCCGACTTCATCTACTCCTTTTGCGACGGCGCGATTTTTTGCGAAACCTTGGGATTGGAACTTTTAAAACCGGATTATGATTTTCCAAGTGTCATGAGCCATCCGATTCAAACCATCGACGATGTGCGCGCGCTGAAAGTTCCCGACCCCTATCGAGACGGCAGGATGCCAACCAATCTCAAGAGTCTGACTCTCATTGCGGAAAATATCGACAAGCCGCTCTATGTTTCGATACAGGGACCTTTCACATTAGCGGTTCAGCTCGCCGGTGCGACTCATCTGCTTCGACAAATCATTCGAAATCCTGAATTTGTGCAAATGCTACTCGATTTTACAACCGACACCGTACTTGCCTACGCTCGCGCGGTAAACAAAGCGGGCGCCATGTATATTTCCATCTCGGAGCCGGGAACCGTTACGCTGAGCCCTAAAAATTTTGAGCGATTCGTCATTCCTCGAGTCAATCGCATTTTCGACTCGCTCACTTGTTGGCGCGGAATGCATATCTGCGGCGACACCTCTCATTTTTTGGACTTGATGCTGAGTTGCAATCTACACGCGGTCAGTCTCGACCAGATTATGGATTATCGAAAAGTTGCGCCGAGAATTCCCAAAGACATCGTACTCATCGGCAATCTCGACCCCATCGAATTGGTCGGGCGAAGCGAACCGAATGAAATCCGAGAGCAAACACGCAAACTTTGCACGGACATGGCTTCCTATCCGAACTTTTTATGTGCGCTGGGCTGCAACTGCCTCAACGACACACCAGACGAAAATCTTCGGGCGGCGATTGACGCAAGTCGCTCATTCAAAAAAGACTATGCGAAACTCGGTGTAAGGAATGAAAACACAAGTCTTTGAATATGATATAAATATAATTTATTACATCTATAAATAATTTCTATTTGCAATCGACTATTTATTCAATTATACTTGCTTTGTATATTGAAAACAAAGGAGACAAGATATGAAAAGAACAACCAAAATTCTAAGTCTTTTAATGGCTTCCTTACTGCTTTTTGCATGTACGAAAGCGCCAGCTCCGGACCAAACACAATCCGGCAACGGCGAAACAAACAATGAAACGAAGGACAAACCGAAAGTTGCTTATGTAACCATGGATGTGACCAGCCCTTACTTCATCAAAATGATTGACGGAATGAAAGAAGAAGCGGAATCACTCGGCATTGAGCTGAGCGTTCACGATGGAAAATACCAGGCACAACCGCAAATTGATGCAATCGACACATTGATTGCGCAGGAAGTGGATGCCATCATCCTAAGTGCGAATGACCCGGCAGCATTGCAGCCATCGGTCGATAAAGCGAAAGAAGCGGGAATCAAAGTAATTGCCGCGAATGTTGAAATGAAAAATACCGACGCTTTCGTCAGTCTGATTGAAAAAGAATACGGATTGGCGGGCGGCGAAATCGCCGGAAAATACATCGCCGAAAAGATGGGCGGCAAAGCGGAAGTAATCGTGCTTGCATTTACACAAGTTCCTGCCGTCATTCAGCGAACCGAAGGACTCAAAGAAGGAATCAAAAAATATGCACCGGATTCACAAATCGTTGCGGAAGTGGAAGCGAACAATCGTGAAACCGGACTCAAAGCGGTGGAGAATGCGCTTCAAAAAAATCCGAATGCGAATGTCGTTGTCGGCGTGAGCGACGATGCGGTTCTCGGTGGATATGAAGCGATGACCGCAGCAGGCAAAACCGGCGACAATGTTTGTCTTGTCGGATTGGATGCCGTCGATGAAGCCATCGCGAAAATAAAAGAAGGCGGAATTTACCGAGGAACGGTTGATATCGACCCATTCGGAAGCGGAAAACTGATTCTGAATACGACCAAGAAAGTATTGGACGGCGAAAAAGTAACCGAAATGATAAAATTCCCAATGAACCCGGTAACTCCGGAAAATATCGCAAACTATTAAAGAGCCAAGGAGACAGTAGGTAACCTATCTGTCTCTTTATCCATTGGAGAACTTTTTATGAAACCCATTTTGACATTACAAGGCATTTCAAAAAAATATGCCGGCATTCAAGCGCTGTCGAATATGGATATTGAATTTTACAGCGGACAAATTCATTCCATCGTCGGCGAAAACGGCGCCGGAAAATCGACATTGATTCAAATAATCACAGGAGCAGTTTCCGCAAACAGCGGGCAGATTTACCTCGACAATCAGCTCATCAAAAATATGAGTCCCGAGAAAAGTAAACATCTCGGAATCGCTCCGGTGTATCAAGAACTGAATTTGATATTACAGCTGAAAGTCTATGAAAATATTTTTTACGGACGAGAACTTCGGCGCGGATTTTTTCTGGATACCAAATCCATGCGAAAACAGGCGCAAGCGGTTTTGGATTCACTCGGCTCAAGCATCGACATCGACGCCACCGTCGATTCCTTGGGCATTGGCAGTCGACAAATTATTGAAATTGCAAAAGCCTTGATGGACAAACCGAAAATTATTTTGCTTGATGAGCCGACCGCCTCTCTCTCCATCAGCGAATCAAAGATTCTGCACGATGTTATAAAATCGTTGTGCAAGCAAGGAATCGCCGTCATCTTCGTATCACACAAATTGGACGAGGTGCTGGAGATTTCCGATACGATTACCGTACTCAGAGACGGCGTCAAAATCAGCACCCGGCATCGCACGGAATCTTGGGCAAATATCTGCGACATTCCAACTCTCGTTGCGGATATGCTCGGAAAATCTCTGGCGGAAAATGTTTTTGCCGATCATACGCCATCCGCTGAGCCCGTACTTCGATTGGAAAATCTGAGCAATCACAAAATCCATAATATCAATCTGTCGCTTTATCCCGGCGAAATTCTCTCCGTCTCCGGTCTCCTCGGCTCCATGCGAACGGAGTTGCTCAACACAATATTCTCACTCGAAAAAATCGAATCCGGAAAAATATTCGTCAAAGAAAAACAGCGCCGATTTCAAACGCCCATTCAGGCGATTGAAGCCGGCATCGGCTATGTAACCGAAGACCGAAAAGACAGCGGATTGTTCATGGAACTGAGCATTCTCGAAAATATGAGCATCTCATCGCTCGGTAAATTTCAAAAATACGGCTTTATCGACCAAACGAAAGAAGCTCGACAAGTAAAAGAGCTGTTGGAAAAACTGAATGTGAAATACAGCTCTTTACACCAAAAAGTCAAAGAGCTCAGCGGAGGAAACCAGCAAAAGATTGCCATCGCAAAATGGCTGATGGTCAATCCGGACATTTTGTTGTTGGACGAGCCGACTCGCGGAGTCGATGTCGGCGCCAAAGAAGAGATTTATAAAATAATTTTTGACTTGGCACAATCCGGCAAAGCCATCCTCATGGTATCCTCCGATGCCGAAGAGGTGATTCGACTTTCCGACCGAACATTGGTTATGCGAAACGGAAAACTCACTGCACAATATCGGAGAGGAAATATTACTGCGGAAAAAATTTATGACATAGGGGAAAAATATGCTGAAACGAATTAAAGAATTCATATTCCGGTATGGAACATTGCTCTTTTTAATTTTCTTAATCATCTTCTTTTCGATGAACAGTTCCAACTTTTTGACAGTCAAGAACCTGACCAATGTACTGCGACAAATATCCATTATCGGAATCTGCACCGTGGGCGCCACCATGATTATTCTCTCCGGCGGCATCGACTTATCCGTCGGCTCAATGATTGCCTTAACCGGTGTTATTCTCGCCAAGCTGATGGTCAGCGGCGTTTCGATTCCCCTTGCCGTCGCCGTCGCATTACTCGTCGGCATACTGCTCGGAATCTGCAATGCGCTGCTCGTAAACTACATCAACATTCCGCCGCTCATTGCAACGCTCGGAACCATCACCATCTATCGCGGACTGGCATACATCATCACCAAAGGAAGCGCCATCCACGGATTTCCCGAGAGCTTTCGCATCATCGGACAAGGTTATGCGGGCATGATTCCGATTCCCGTCATCATTCAAATCATCGTATATATCGTCGGGTTCGTCATTTTGTATAAAACCGCATTGGGTCGCCATATCTACGGTGTCGGAAGCAGCGAAAAAGTTTCCTACCTCTCCGGAATCGATGTCAAAAAAGTAAAATTCTTCGTCTACACCTTCTCCGGATTTTTGGCAGGCTTAGCCGGAGTCGTCATGCTGTCGCGACTGAACAGCGGATTGCCCAACACGGCAACCGGGTTCGAGCTCGATGTCGTGACCGCTGTGGTACTCGGAGGAATAAGCGTTACCGGTGGCGAAGGACGACTCGAAAAATCCATCCTCGGCTGCCTGATTATCGGAATCCTTTCCAATGGGATGATACTGCTCGGCATTCAGGAATTTTATCAGATGCTCGCGAAAGGACTGGTACTCATCAGCGCCGTTGGAATTGATATCAATTTGAGAAAGAATATTGCCTTATGATAACAAAAGAAAGAATTGCACAGAATGTAAAAATCAAAAAAGCTGTCGTCGAACAGTTTTTAGGATACAAAAACCGCCCCGTTCCGTTGGTAATCGAAAAGAAAATCAACGAAGAGCTTGAAAAATTTGACGAGCTTCTCCAAATCGAATACGGCTTTCATTATTCCGAAACGGAGCATTACGCAGACATTATTTATACGGTGGGCGAAGAATTTGAAAAAAGAATAAACCAATACATCGCCTCGTCCGATACGATGCGAGCCATGGTGCTCGACAAGATTGCAATCGTCGCCTTGGACGAAATCAAAGAAGAAATTCAAAATTTGCTCTACGAAAAATACAAATTGGTGTGCAAAAAAGAAATCTACCCCGGCAGCAAAGATTTTCCTATCGAAAAACAAAAAGAAATTTTGGAAAAAAATAAAGTTGCCACGATACGAATCAACGAATATCACCAGCTCCATCCGGTAAAAAGCGTTGCGCTGAGATTGTTGCTGAGCGAAGAAGCGAATTTTCACAATCGATGCAACGAATGTGCGAAAAAATGCGACGCACAGCTCTCCGATGAAGAAGCGGCATACCGATTTTTTGTGAAAAAAGCGCAGACGAGCACCAAAGAAAAATACGAGCAGGAAGGCTTGTCCGACGAATTATTCCAAGACAATATCAAAGATATCGAGATTTGGGCAAAGCATTATGAAAAACAACATGGTGTAAAAGGAATCGCCAAAGAACATCACGGCTGGATAGACAGCATTTTGAATCTTGAAGTCATCAAGCTCGGACGATTGCAATTCGCCTTGCTCGAATCTCCTTTAGACGAAAGATTGCAGCCATTCGCCGATGAGCAGACGATTTTTCTCAATGTGCATATTCGAGAAGGCGAAGATTTCAGCAAAACACATTGTATAAAGTCCTATCGACTCGCTGAAGAATATTACAAAAAACAATATTCCTTTTCAAAAATCGCCTTCGTGTGCGACTCATGGCTGCTCCATCCGAAACTGGCGCAGCTGTTGCCGAAGCAAAGCAATATTCTTGACTTTGCAAAAGATTATCGCGTGCTTGACGAGCAAGACAATCGCCAAATGGAAGAACGCGTGTTTAAATATCTTCTTCCCGATGCAAAAGATTATCCCGAGAATACCCATTTGCAAATCGCACTCAAAAAAGAATTGCTGCAAGGAAATTCTTACGGCAGCGCCATCGGGATATATCTCGTGGAATGTGACCATCAAAAATCCCCTAGCTTGTAGGGGATTTTTACATCGGTTCAGTTCATTTACCAATCTTCATTCAACAGAAAATCAAAGTCGTTCCCACATTCGCCATCACATAAAGAATAATCCGTTCCAACAATTCCACATCACGAATGTTATTTCGCTTGACGATATCCTTGAGCACGACGGAATTATAAATATCACAATCAAATTTTACCCGCAAGGAGTTGATGCAGCGCTCCCAATCGGAAACCTCCTGAATCTCATCAAAAAATAAATACGCCTTCCCCTGTATTTCGGAAATTCTGCGCTCCATCTCTTCATGAAGCTTTTCCATCGCGCCATATCATAAGTTTCTTTGTTTTCTTATATTTCTCTATACTTTATGTTCTCCGTTTTATCCTACCTTACTTACATAATAACCTTATGTCCAAAAATGACGATTTCCAAATTCATATATTAAATTGATTTGTTTATCGAACATCATCAACACATTCTTTCCTTTCCAAACTTCAGAGTTGGAATACCCGAAGACTTTCATTTAGGATTTTTAGTATTTCAACTCTTCTTCAAAATACTTCTATTCAAAAACCTCATTTTCAACACCTTTAATCTTTTATCAACACATTCTTTGCATCTTTCTTGTTGTTAAAAGCGTAATGTATTTTCCCTTGCATAATTAACTCCTCTATGCAACCTCTAAAAGTTTTTGAAGCATTCCCCGAATATCCCAATCTTTTATATAACTCATTGGCTGAAATGCTTTCTTCTGCCAGTTCATCCAGTATAAGTGTTTTTATTTGCTCCTTTGTTCTGCGTTGTGTTTTTTCTTCAACATTATCAACTTTCACTTCATCGTTAATTGTTTCTTTTAACAGAAATGCTTCATGGATAGGTATTATAACTGAAAAAAACGAACGCTCTTCATCCGTAAGAAGTATTGGCAGCGGAGAGCCATTTTCTTTAATAGCCTTTATAGCTGTCGGTATTCCGGTGTTTCTGCCTTCAACAAGATGTAACTCTTTTAGAAAATCTCCTATTCTTCGATTTCTATATCTTCTTGTCCTCATCTGATATCTACTAATATCATCATCAGATATTGATCTATCCGGCCCCGGTACACTGGTTATTTCTATTTTATCTGATTCTATCCTAATTGTAACAGGTTCATGTATTTGGTACGATTTATGATATATTGCATTAGAAAGAAATTCTTCAATGGCTTCATAACTATAGTTTTTTACCCTTACCGCCTCCGCTTGACCGGCAACTTTAAATATTTTTTCTACAATGACATTATTCTTTAGATAACGGAGTGAATTACGAAGTTGTTCATCTATCGGCCCCGTGAAAATACGCTCCTCCATTCCTTGACCCGTCGGATCGGGGATATTAACAACCTCTATCTGGCTATAAGGAAAAAACTTTTCCGGACTATCATTAAAAAATAAAATTCCAACATTCAACGGTTTATAATATTCCGATGGACCATCCGCTATTCTTAAGTTTTTTGCCAACTGCTCTATATCTAAATAATCCATACTTTCAAGTAAACTGCTTTTAACATTCTGAAGATAGTTTTTTATAATCGGATATTTTAAATCCTTCATCTCTGCCTTTGGATTTATTCTGTCATCAAACGGAATATTATGTGATAATGACATCAATTCTTTTAAATCTATATCAGTAGCTTCGATTGTGCTGGACAACTTTCGTATATAGTAAATCTTTTCGCTATTTTTTGAATCAGGCATCTTTGGACATGCGTATGGCCTTTCATATCCTCCGGGGCACCACACTAATAGAAGCATTCTCCCATCAAAGCACACTGGTTCGGTCTGCGGAATATATACAGGCTTCAAATATTTGCAATATCTTAGCAATTCTTTTTGTACTTTATCTATTGACTCAGGTTCAATGCCTTTTATTGGTCTGACAACTTTTCCGTTTTTTTCTTCTGCTCCTATAACAATGTAGCCACCACCCCAATTATCAATATCATTCGCAAATGCACTAATTGTCTTTAGTGTTGCTTCCGGATTCCAGCCTTTCTTAAATTCTATTCTTGCCCATTCTACAACATTTTCTGTCAAAAGTTTTTCTATAGTAATTGGAATTGCCATGCCCCACCTCCATATTTCCTACGATTTTCTTACGACTTAGCTTACGATTAAATTATAAAGTCGTAAGCCGTCGGCGTCAACTATATTATAACAAAGATGATATTTAAAGGATTTTTACATCGGTTCAGTTCATTTACCAATCTTCATTCAGCAAAAAATCTCGGATATTCAAATGCACGATTCCCTCTCGACTCATGTCAAATTCATCCATCGACAAAACGAATTTCGGGAAATTATCCGTAATTTGCCTATATACTCCAAACTCACGCTCCATCACATTTTCCGACGAAATCAAATAGCAAACCTGAATATAAATTTTCTTTCCTCTTTTCTCGCAAACAAAATCAATTTCTTTCTCATCCGACTTTCCCACATGAATCTGATACCCTCTTCGAGCAAGCTCCATATACACGATATTTTCCAAAATCAGATTGATGTCCTTGGTATTTCCTCCAAAAATCGATTCCCGAATACCATGGTCGACCATGTAATACTTTTCACTCGATGACAAAATTTTCTTCCCCTGCAAATCTTCCCGTCGCACTTTGTAAAACAGAAAAGCTTCTTCACAAAACCGAATATAATTGGCAATCGTCTCCGGAGCCACCTTTCGCCCCTCATTTTTCATATACTTGGATAAAGAATTTGCCGAAAAAGTCGTTCCCACATTCGCCATCACATAAAGAATAATCCGTTCCAACAATTCCACATCACGAATGTTATTTCGCTTGACGATATCCTTGAGCACGACGGAATTATAAATATCTTGCAAATATTGTCTGCTCGGCTCTTCCTCATAACGCAGATGAAATAAATACGGCATGCCGCCCATCAACAGATACTCCTTAAAAATCGATGCTTCGTCTTTTATGTCAAAAAAACTTCTTTGCAAACTGACAAATTCCGCAAAAGAAAAAGGATAAATCACAAATTCCACATAGCGACCGGCAATCCGACTCGCCAATTCACCCGACAAAAGTTTTGCATTCGAGCCGGTAATATAAATATCACAATCAAATTTTACCCGCAAGGAATTGATGCAGCGCTCCCAATCCGAAACCTCTTGAATCTCATCAAAAAATAAATACGCCTTCCCCTGTATGTCGGAAATTCTGCGCTCCATCTCTTCATGAAGCTTTTCCGCGTAGCAAAGATGAGCAAAACTCATGTTCTCAAAATTGATTGTCATCATCTGCTCCTCGGATACTCCTCTAAGCGACAATTCCTCCTGTATCAATCGAAGCATCACGGATTTTCCGCTACGACGAATCCCCGTCAACACTTTTATCACTTCTTGATCAAAGAAAGGTCGAATTTTTTTCATATACCATTCACGCTTAATCATAATCCTCCTCCCTCCAAAATCTTCTCATGTCTTTCTAAAATTCATTTTATCAAAGTTATATCTGAAATTCAATCCGAAAATCAGATTTTCTACAGTTACAACTGAAACCTTTGGTAAAAAATTCATTTTCTACAGTTATAACTGAAACTTTTTTGCAAAAAAAAAAGAGCTTTTCAGCTCCTATCATATCCAAATCAAGAAATCTTGTTCAGCTATTCTAAAAGGTATTTAAGACGCTTTTTCTTTTAAAAAACCGTTGCGCCGGATTCGTCGATAGCAAATATAAAAAACGGTGGCGGTCAGCGCCCATGACAGCGGATAGACCACATACATTATCGTCGTCGTTTTGCTCGCCATCAATCCGAAAGTTACCCACAAAATTCGAAATCCGCAGGTAAACACCAGCACGACCACCATCGACAATTTCGTTCTGCCGAGTCCTTTTGCCAAATTGCTCAGCGTCTGGCTGAAACCGTAAATCAGATAAAAAGGCACGATGATTTTGAGCATCCGAACACCCTCTTTGACCGCAACGGGATCTTTTACCAAAATACGAATCAGCGGTTCCGCCGCTAAATAATAGACGAGCGACAGCGGAAGAATAATCAGCGCACACAAAATCATCGACGCTTTGAGGTAACGCGGAATCTCATCCGTTTGCTTCCGTCCGACAAGCTGCCCGACGACAACCGAAAACGCGACCGCCACACCCTCAATCGCCATATAGAAAAATCCTTCGATTCGCGTATAAGCCGTCACCCCCGACAAAATCACCGCCCCGAAAAGATAGATTCGTGACTGCACATAGATATTCGAAAGCGTCTGCACGATGGCTTGCGCTCCCGACGGCAAACCCAATCCCAAAATTTCCTTCGCCTCCGCCGGATAAATTTTCAGTCTGTCCAATCGCAATTCGCAAGCATCCTCACGAGAAAGCAGCACCGACAAAATTATTCCCGCCGAAACAATCTGCGATGCAATCGTCGCAATCGCAACACTTCTTATTCCCCAGCCCATGCCGAACACAAATACAATGTCCAGCACGAGATTCGTAAAGGTCGAAGCAATCAGACAATACATCGAAATTTTCGTATTCCCCACCGCGCGAAGAATGGCGCTGCTCATATTATAAAGCATCGTCGGCGTCATTCCCCAAAAATACAATTGCAAATACGACACCGCATAAGGATAAATTTCTTTCGGTACACCGACAAAACGGAGCAGATGAGGCGACACAAACAATCCGATAATTGTCAAAAGCACACCCGAAATCATCGCCACCGAAATGCCCGTATGCACCAGACGATGAATCTTTTTATAATCTTTGGCACCGTAAGCCTGCGAAATGCTGATGCTCGCACCGACCGTAATCCCCATAAAAATAAATATCAAAATAATAATGATATAGCTCGATGCCCCGATGGCGGCGAGCGCAAAATCACCAATTCCCCTTCCGACCACAATCGCATCGGAAGTGCTATATAGCTGCTGAAAAATATTCGTCATGACCAAAGGCAATCCGATTGCCAAAATCTCATGGAACATTTGACTCAACGATTTTTGTTCTTTAATTTCCGTCGGCATGTCTCCTCACTATCACAAAAAACGCAGCCATGCTACGCTTTTGTTCAAACATCTACACTTCCTTAGCTGCGAGTTTTTCTCAATTTCTCCTGCGCATCCTTCAATTTTTGCGGCGTCACATCATTTCCTTCCGGGTCCTTCACCGTCGAGTTGAGCAACATCTCCTTGGTTGCCCCGCGCACCGCCTTCAAATATTTCTCACGCAACTCTGCACGCTCGGCTTTTTCCTCATCCGTCAACTCGCGCTCTTTCGCAATTTTTGCCAACTCATTCAATCTCGGCAACTCCTTTATAATCATAATTCCTCCTTCTATTGTAAAAGCTTCATTTACTTTCATAATAAACCATCCATTATCCACCTAGTATATCATACCCCGCAGATATCACGCAACACACAATTGCAACAAAAAAACGCTCAAAGAGCGTTTAGCGTTTGTTCGCATTTCGTATCACTTTTAAAAAAGATGGTATCACAGAGATAACACTGACTCCTAAAACCATTTTACATACTCTCCGTGCCCATTTACAATCAGAAACACACTAAGTAATAGAGGTAACAAGAAGGATAAAAACCCAAACATCAAACCACATATCGAAATAAAATTATCCGTTTTCACAATACTTTTTTCTTCTTCTTGTCGATGCTTCGCCTGAGCCTCTACAAGATTAAAAATTCTATCCGCTGCACCCGGGAGAATGTGCTCATATGCTTCCAATTCACTCGCTTCCGGCAATGGTCCCGAGTGATATTTTATAGCCGTCGCAGACGCAACTACCGGAATTTCATCGGTTTTCCTGATATTACCTTCAAAAACTTTTGCCATATCATTTTTATTTGAAATAGGCGATTTATTTTCTCGGTTCTTCTTGGGCATATTTTCCAATACCTTTCCTTATATCATTTCCAACTACAATCCAGTCGCTTCGTAGCGCATCAATGTCTTTTTCAATAAATCCTTCAATCGAAGTGGGTGTCGTTCGCATTGAGCCAAAAATATCAAAAGCTCTTGACATCCCATCAAAAAAACTAACGACGAAACTTTTCACAATGTACTCCATACCAACAACCTCCTTATCCTTAATTTATAATCTATACATTAAATCTAACATTTTTTTATAATATTGTCAAATAATTTTTGTCTCCTATACATAGCAAACCAACTCCAACATCATATTTTCAAACGAATATAAAAGCGAAAAGAGTAAATCAAACAAATAAATCTTGCAACAAAAAAACACCTAGCAAAAAAGACGGAAAGTCCGTCTTTTTTACGAAAGGTTATGTTTTTGGCGTATGTTTTTTTGAAATGCACCAAGCATTTCATTTTGCCTTAGTAGGCATGAAGTTTATATAATACATTGCTGCAAAACTTCCAAATTACTTTTCGGTGTTCTCTTCTTTCGGGTTGACTCCACAACCACAATTACAACTGCCTCAAGTCTTTCCTTTTTTCTTATCCTTAACCATCATATAGATTGCGCCCGCCACAATCAGCAGAACGACCAATCCGACAATTGCTGTTCCCATTTTCTCTTTTCTTCCTTCTTATACTGATTATCTTTTGTTATCCATTTTCGGCTCCGGTCTGAACAACAAGTAGAGCATCACTACAAGCGATGCAATCGCGATAATTGTCCAAATGCCGAAACCGCCGCCTGTAAACAGCATCCCCAGCTGGTAGAAAATCAATGCCAATACATAAGCCAACACGGTCTGGAAAACAAGTGCAATGCCTGTCCATTTCATATTTCCCATCTCCCGTTTGATAGCTCCGATTGCTGCAAAACAAGGCGCACAAATTAAGTTGAAAATCAAGAACGAATAAGCGCTGAGCTGAGTGTAATCCTGAGCCACCAAACTCCAAATTCCCTCTCCGCTTTCGCCGACCTGATCTTCCGCCACACGATACAAAATACCGAAAGTCGATACGACATTCTCTTTCGCTACCAATCCGTTGATTGCCGCGACAGCCGCTTTCCAGTTACCCCAGCCGAGCGGTGTAAACAATGGTGCAAAAATATTACCGAGCGATGCCAAAATCGATTCTTCAACATCCTCAACCATTTGGAAGCCCCAGCTCAGATTACTCATCACCCAAACCACGATGGATGCCAACAAAATGATTGTTCCCGCTTTTTTCACGAAAGATTTCGCACGATCCCACATGTGAATCAAAACCCCTTTGAGGCTCGGCACATGGTAAGGTGGCAACTCCATGATAAAAGGCGCCGGGTCTCCCGCAAAAGCCTTCATCTTTTTGAGCATAATACCCGATACGATAATCGTACCCATACCGACAAGATATGCCGAATACCCAACCAAAGTCGACTCGTTGAACAACGCTCCCGCAATCAACGCGATAATCGGTAGCTTTGCAGAACAAGGCACGAAAGAAGTCGTCATAATCGTAATCTTACGGTCACGCTCATTCTCAATCGTTCGTGACGCCATAATTCCCGGAACGGAACATCCGGTACCGATAAGCATCGGGATAAAAGATTTTCCGGACAAACCGAACTTTCTAAAGATACGGTCCATCACGAAAGCAACCCTCGCCATGTAGCCGGTATCTTCCAACAGCGCCAGCATAAAGAACAATACCATCATCTGAGGCAAGAAACCGAGCACCGCACCGACCCCGGCAACGATACCGTCCATAATGAGTGACGATAACCAATCGGCAACCTGCATACTCTCAAGCAAGCCGCCCAATTTTTCCGGCACGATTTCGCCAAAGAGCACATCATTTACCCAATCCGTTCCCCATGTACCGATGGTTCCAATCGAAACATAATACACGAGAAACATCACGAAGGCAAAAATCGGCAAACCGAGCACACGATTCGTCACGATGCGGTCGATTTTGTCCGAAGCCGTATCACGATGCTTGCTCAATTTTTTTACCGCACCCGAAATTACTTTATTGATAAACTCATATCGCTGATAAGTGATGATACTTTCCATATCATCTTCCATCTGCTCTTCGATTTCTTTACGCAGCTCTTCAAACTTCGTGCGCTGATTCGGTAACAGCGTCAACGATTCAAAAGCCTTTTCGTCATTTTCCAAAATTTTGATGGCATACCAACGCTGATTTTTCGGTGTTACCTGCGACTGAATTTCCTGCTCGACAATTTTGATAGACTCTTCAATATTGTCCTCAAAGCGCACCACATCCTCCGGCGCCTGATTTTTTTGCGCCAGCTCGATTGCCTTTTCCGCAACCTCTTTGGAGCCCTTGCCTTTGAGCGCGGTCGTTTCGATAACCGGACAGCCGAGCATTTGGCTGAGCTTCTCCTTGTCAATCGTATCGCCCGACTTCTGCAAAAGATCCGTCATATTGAGTGCGATGACCGTCGGTATTCCCATCTCCAAAAATTGTGTTGTTAAGTACAGATTTCGCTCAATATTGGTACTGTCCACAATATTGATGATGGCATCCGGCTTCTCATTCATGATGAAATTACGCGCTACCACCTCTTCCAAAGTATACGGTGAAAGCGAATAAATTCCCGGCAAATCCACAACCAAAATATCGCGATGACCTTTAAGCTTTCCTTCTTTCTTCTCGACAGTTACCCCCGGCCAGTTACCGACATATTGCGAGCTGCCTGTCAATTCGTTAAACATCGTGGTCTTACCACTGTTCGGGTTTCCTGCCAATGCAATTCTAATTCCCATTAATTCCCTCCGATTATTTCAACCTCAACCATTTCCGCATCCGCTTTTCGCAAGCTCAACTCAAAACTTCTTACCTTGACTTCAATCGGGTCACCCAGCGGCGCAACCTTGCGCACAAAAATCTCAACCCCTTTGGTAATCCCCATGTCCATAATGCGTCTCTTGATTGCCCCTTCGCCATGAAGTTTGACAACCTTCACCGTCATACCCGGTTTGATTTTGTTTAATCTCTCCATTACTCCTCCCTTATACCATAATTCGGTTAGCCATTTTTTTATCCAGCGCAACGCGTGCCCCCTTGATGTCAACGATAACATTTCCCTCAAGCTCCGACACGACCGACACACTCTCTCCAACAACAAAGCCAAGATTGCCCAGATGCTTTTGCACATCATCCTTGCCACTTATCTTGACAATTTTGCCAACCTCGCCCACCTTCAAAAAACATAGTGGCATCATACTTCCTCCAAACTCAACCGTGAAAACTGCTCATTTAATACGAATGCCGAAAACCGGTCAGCAATAAAAAGCGAAAACACAAACTCTTGTTTTCAATTTCAAAATCCAATTCAACATTTCCAAACAAAATCGCCGTTCTCTTTTCGCCAGCCATTTTTGACGAAATTTGCGATATCATTTTTGATAAATGAGCATATCAAATAGGTTAGGTCATCCTAACCTATAATCATTATATATTAGCCAATGATAACTGTCAACACTTTGCGATTACAAACCGACACAAAAAGTTTCATATCATTCGTAATCACAACGAAAAACAACTCTCATTTCAATAATCGCTAACGAGAGAACAAAACAGAAAAGAAAAACAGCACGAAAAACGGAAATTCAAAAGAGGCTTGAATACTCACTAATGAAAACGAAACAACGATATATAAACGATGTATAAAGGAAGGGTCACGCATTTAACAGAAGAAAAAAGGAGGCAGAATCATAAACAGAAAAAATAAGGCACAAGAAAAAGAGAGAGATAAGGTGAAAAATAGGAGCAAATTTTTTGCATACAAAAACCGCCGACATTCGTCGGCGATTTTATAAACCATCTTATTTATTAAGCTACCCGTATTGAAATCGTAAAACAAAGCAGTTTCTACAAAAAGCTTTCGTAGCAAGCCTTCATTGTTATCTCAATTCTAAAGTATTTGTACTTGCAGTATAGCGATAAGGCATTTCCAATCCGTCCAGCAAATCGTTCAACGAAACGAACAATGCACCATTCACACCGACCGGCACTATACGAGTGTGCTCAGTCGATTCCGCTTTGCCTACTGTTTTTTGATATTCTTTAACACCTTCTGTGAAAACAGCAACCACATGCTTGTTGGTATCAATATTTTTAATAGTTACCTTCGCAATACCGTATTTTGGAGACTCTGCAGAATAAATATGACCGAAAGTATCTCCGAATTGTGCTACATCCACATACATAATAGAGCCGTTACCGGAAGGAATTGCACGAAGTGTAATCTTTTGCTTCTCTTCCCATTTCTTTGCACCCGCACGCTCTATAAATACATCAATCAACTTCGTATCATTTTCCGTATATGGTCGATTGATTTTTGTATTTTTATCCGATTGATTCGTCATCTGAACCGCATCTTTGTCCGCAACATAATATTCATCCCCTCTAAGCTCAATATTGTAGCCCAAAGTTTCTACCAAAAATCTTGCCGGTACATAAGTTCTACCTTCAATTAAAATGGTCTTATGATTTGAAGTTTTATTCGACTTGGAGCCGTTCTCCTCGACAATTGCCCGCTTAGTATCCACAACAAAAGCCACCGATTTTGCAGATGTTTTATCCGTCATACGAATCGCTTTCGTGTTTTTCGCATAATCCAAACCAAATCCCATCGCATCGGCAAAAGAGCGTACCTCCATCAAAGAAATACCGTTCTTCACAACCACATTTACTTCACGAGATTGCCCGTCGAAATGCAACACTTTTGAATCTTTGGATGTATGTGCAAACCCCGCTTGCATCGAAAGCGCAACTGCAAGAGCACCCGCCACCAATTTTTTCAATTTCATACTACTACCTCCTCAATTTGATTGTACTCCTATACTATACCACATTTTTCCTTGATTTATCAAATATTTTTACAAAACTCTGCCGAAACAGCAGGGTTGTAATAAGTTATTTGCTTGCATCAAAATACAATGTCATGCTGCGTTCATCCGCTCCATTATTCACACGATAATAGAAAGTCAACGCCCCTTTCAGATTTCTGTCATACGCACCGTCATACGAAATATCGCCGGTAATGGAAGATAATCCGATGTTGCTGGTGTACGGAACAAGCGAAGAACTGAATTTCGCCGTATAATCTATAGGTGCATCATAGACTTTGGAGCCTACCGTCAACTTGGTTTTTTCCGGAATCAAATTAAAGGAATTATCCTTGTTGTTATTCGTAATCGTTACATTAAATACCGCTTTTCCATTTCCGGATTCGGTAACATCATCGACACGAATTTTCAGACCGAAAGTATCCTCCGAGCCGACCGGTAATTTCTTATACGCACTGACATTTGTATATTGTTTTTCCATTTCGGTCAAACGATTTTGCAAACGAGCATTTTCTTTTTTTATCAGATCAAGCTCTCTCAAGGCACTTTCGAGTTTTTGTTTCTCCGTTTGTGTAATCGGCTCTTGCTTACTTGGTGCAGATCCGCCACCTGCAATACGAATCGTACCCTGACTGTAATCCACCTTCGCACCCAGAGTCTCCGAAATAAAACGAAGCGGTACATAGGTTGTTCCGTTCTTGCTCATTACCAAATAGTTGTTCGGTAGCGTAATCTTATTCTCATTGATAACAAAGTTGTAGTTCACTTTGGATACACCGCCGACCGCCATCGTTGCCGCTCCCGCGATTCCCGTTGCAATCGTAAGTGCCGCCATCGCAGTTGCGATAAATTTAGAATATCTTTTCATTTTTTCTCCTCCTAACGATATTACTTATCTTCATTATATTGGACTGTTTGTGATTTGTATAGTCCAAGCAGCGATTTGTTATCTTATTGTAATAATCGTCTAAGGAATTTTCGTATAGATTTATAAAATCTATACAGCAGTGTGCCGGTATATTTCTCTCAATTTGACTTTCCTTCTAATTATAATTTTTGCATTTTGTTGTTATAATCCAACAACCATATCTTTTAAGAGGCATCAAAAAAGGAAGCCTTGCGACTTCCTTTTTAATCATCCAGTTTTAATTATTTAGAAACTGTAGCTGTCTTAGCAGCAGCATCCCAGTCGATTTGTACGCCGAATGCAGTTGCAAGAGATCTAAGCTCGATGAAAGTAGTTCCGTTAACTAGCTCTGCTTTAGCAGCAAGTTTAACAGGAGTACCGTTAATGTGCATAGTTTCTGCTCCGATTACTACAGCAGCAACCTTAGTTGAGTCTGTGAATGTAGCAGTCTTAGTTTGTCCGTTCCACTGAACATGTAGTCCTAGTGACTCAGCAAGTGCTCTTACAGGAAGCATAGTTCTACCGTTCTTCACATAAGGTGCAGAAGCAGCAGTTTTAGCTTGTCCGTTTACAGTGTACTGAGTTTGTCCGATTGTGAATACAGTTAGGATTGACTCAAGAGCGTACTCTTTAACAACCTTGATGTATTCTGTATTAGCTACATTTGAACCATTAAGAGCAGCATATACTTTGATTACATCATCTGTAGATGAACCGTCCACAAGAACTTTTACTCCGGAAATAGTGATTACCGCAGCTTCTCCGGAAGATTGCTTAGTTATAGGGAACTCGATTGCAGCAAACTTCTCTTGGTCACCAATAACTTTCCATGCCGGATCACCGAATTTCATTCCGTTTGTAGCTTCAATTTTAACTGCTTTTGTAGCAAATTGAGTGTAACTTCTTCTTGTGTTGAATCTGATTTGTAGTTTGTCTTGTCTAGTAAGAAGACCGGCTTTTGCTTCTGTAATTACGATGTTAGCTGTTTCTCTAGCTTCACCTTTTTTCACAGGCATTTCTTCAGATTTGATAGAAAGTTTTGGAGTTACTTTTACAGCGTCCGCTTTTACTTCCCATCCTCTTTGAGCTGCTGTCAAAGTAGCAACTCCATCTTTTGAAGCAGAAGTTTGAAGTTCAATATCAAACTTAACTTCTTCAAGGTCACGAGCAATTGGAGCTAAACTAAATTCAGCATCCTTAAATACACCGTCATCATTTTTGCCTTCAAATTTAGCTGTTCCTGGTTTTGTAGCAGTTTCAGTGTTTGCTTTGAAAGTTACATCTGCTCCATCCGCTGTAAAGTCGATAGGTCTGTCATAAATTGAGCCTTTTGGTCCTTTCAAAGTAACAGTTACCATTACTTTTTCTCCACCCCATACAGATGGCATTTCTTTTTTACCTTTTTCAACAATTGTCATTGTAACTGCATAGTCAACAACCTTACCGATAACTGCAGAGTTGCTAGCAATAGTTGTAACTTTGTTGTCAGCACCTGTCTCTACAACTGCAACATTAACTTTAACAGCTCCTTCAGAAGCTTTTCTTCCCATTCTTCCAACAGCAGGTAGAACAAGAATAGTTTTTCCGCCAGATAAATCAGTATCACTTAATGTTATTTTGTCTCCAGCTTTTACTCCTTTTTCTGTTCCATCAACAAAAACTTTTGTAGCTGTAGTATCAAACATAATAGAATCATCATCCAAAGTGATCTCTAGTTTTCTAGCTGCTTTGTCAACTGCTTTGAAATTTCTAATTTCAAACTGAGAAAGAGAACCACCGTCAAAGCTTACCGCTTTTTCAGAATCTTTTACTTTAATGTCTAGTGAAGAATCTGTAGCACCTTTAACAACAGCGATTTTCGCTGGAGAAAGAGTTCCAATTCCTGTATTGCTCTCATCAATTAGTCTAAGGTTAACATCTCCCTCATTAGGGAAAATCACTGGAATGTTCAATACAATTGCAACATCATCCTTGGATACAGTTTCGTCGTTACCTGACAACTCAAAGAAAATAATGTTGTCTGTTGGTGACTTAGCATTCGCTACTGAAATAGTTCCTGCTGTCCCAGTTCGCTGAAGTTCAGCAGCAGTCAATTCTCGGTTTTGTTGAGAAGGCTTAAACTTCGCTCCATTATCAAGCTCCAGTCTCAACTTACCTGCAGTTAGCTTTTGTCCGTTTGGAATCTTAAAAGTAACTCCAACCGGCACTTCTTTTTCATCATCCGCTTGAATGTCTAGTGTTGTATAAACTGCACTAGCTGCCGCAAATGCTGACATTGGTAGCATTGTAATAATCATCAATGCCGCCATTAAAAGAGATAATCTCTTCTTCATTTTGTTTTCCTCCTTTTGATATAGAAAAAATAATTTTTCTGAGAGTATGGGCTCTCTTCCCTTTTCAGTAAAATACCGATTTACAAATGCCATTATATCAACGGACTGATGGTGTGTCAATCAATATTGGGAATTTGTAACATAACTGTAATTTTACCGTCGAAGCAAGTATTAACTTGTCCCCTATTGTTTATAATACTATAAGTAGAGTGTAGAGGTCAACATTTTTCGCCCAATCTCCACCGTATTATTGCCTTGTAGATATGATAACACAATTTTTACGCTTTGTGTGTTACAATTCGGTTTAATTTTGTTACAAAATAATGACTTTCAATCGCTGTATGGAGCTCAAAAAAGTTTTTGGGTTTTGAAATTTGAATGTTAAATTCGTGACCCTTCCTTATTATATAGTGCTCATCATTTTATTTTGTTCCGTTTGTTTTTGATTCGGATTTTTAGATGACCTCTATAAGACAAATTTTTTGACCGCTTCCAGAACTCCTTTGGAGTTTTCCGCTTGAGTGATATACTGCGCTTTTTCTTTCAGTTCGGGGACAGCATTTGCCACCGCTACACCCAGTCCTGACCAGTCCACCATTTCCGTATCGTTGTGGTTATCTCCGCAAGCCATAACCTCCTGCTGTTTGATGCCAAGCGATTCGGCGAGCTGCTTCAGCGCATTTCTTTTTCCGGCATTTAGCGGCAGTATTTCAATCAGACAATCTTCGGATTGAGTAATAATCAATTCTTTTCCGAATTTGTTTTTGATTTCTTTTATCAGCATTTTGATTTTTTTCGGGTCATCGACTATCATCGCTTTTGCGGAGCGGATGTCTCTGATTTTTCTAAGGTCTTTTACTATTTCGTATGTCGTGTGTTTCAAGTCCGGGTCTCGAAACAATTTATCATTTTCTTCTCCGACAATTACTTTGCTTTGGTCGTAGAATTGTAAAAACAGTTCATGTTCATGACAATAGTCGGCTAAGCGACGAATCATCTCCATGGATAATAGTTTTTCTTCACGCATTTGTGTGTCGTAAGTTACGGAGCCGTTAAAGGATACGCAGATGGTTCCTTCGCCTATTTGATTGGCATAATATTTTGTCGTTGCCAATATTCTTCCCGTAACCAATGCGATAAACACCCCTTTTGCTTTGGCTGTCCGTAATGCTTCTAAAGTTTCCGGCTCGATTTCTTTTTTAGAGTTAAGCAAAGTATTGTCCAAATCGAGCGCAATCAGTTTGATCATAATTTCCCCTTTCTACCTAAAAATGTTGAAACAGACCTTTTCAAACAAAAAGAGCGACGAGCGCCCTTTTTGTTTGACTATTATTATCCGTTGACAACAACGGTTTTTGTTGCTGCTTGCCACTCAATATTTACACCGAATGCAGTTGCCAATGAGCGAAGCTCGATCATTGTGGAGCCGTCTTTGATTTCTGCCGGTGCAGACAATGGTACCGGTGTATTGTTTACCGTCATTGTGCTTTGACCGATTTTTACCACTGCTACTTTTTCAGCATTTTGGAATGTTGCGGTCTTGGTGGTATTATCCCAGCTTGCAGTCAATCCTAACGATTCTCCTACCGCTCTTACCGGAAGCATGGTTCTTCCGTTGTTGATATATGGTGCTGTATGAAGAGTTTTTTGTTGTCCTGCCGCTGTATAGCTTTTGTTTCCGATTGTAAAAATAGTTTTGATGGATACCGGTTTACCGATGGTAAAGAATGGAGTTACACTTTCAATGCTGTTGTTTAAGGTTGTTTGTAGATTTACTCTATCCATTACCGCTTTTTCTGTAAGGTATCCTTTGATTCCTGTTAGCGTAATCATTCCAGCTTTGTCATAAGAGCGTGAGCCGATTGTAAGCACGAGGATGTTTTCCTGTTTTCCAAGCTCGATGGACTCCACGGTCAGATTGTTTGTAGTTTCCGCTTTTATATCTTTTGCATTGTTGAATGCGATATGCTGTCCTTTATCTCTGTCGCTTCCTGCGTAAACCAACTCAAGGTACAATTTGTCCCCTTTTTGAAGCATATTTTTCTCAACTTCTTTGATAACTACTTTCGGAAGTTCCGCAATAACTCCTTTGTCAACACTTGTCGGTACGATTTCGACTTCAATTGTTTTGGATGTTTTTGCAATATCGATTTTTTGCTCATCCACTTTTGCGGAGCTTGCTTTGATTGTTACCGGTCCGCTGGTATTCGGATCTGCAACGATGTCAAATGTCATTTTGATCATTTGAATATCATTTTTATTGGTTCGGATAGAGAAATCATTGCTCTTGTAAACTTCGTATCCTGCAATTTTATTGGAAGATCCTGCTGATTTGGATGCGGTGAGTACGATTCCCGCCGGCTCGTTGACTGCCAATTTTCCAAATACGATTTCCGCTCCTTCGATATCAAAATCGATGAGTGCTCCGTTGCCCAATGTTCCTTCTACCGCTTTTACGGTAAGTTCTACTGTTTTTGACATTCCTTTTGAAAGGTTCGGAATTTGTTTTGTTCCTTTTTCAACCGCTGTCAATGTCAATCCGTAGCTTGCATATTCTCCGATTACAACATCTTGTGAAGATACTTTCTTATCGTTTACACGAAGCTCCACTTCCGCCATAATCTTTCCTTTTTCCATATCTTTCGCTTTGAGTCTTACATCCGGGAAGATATTTACATAAGCTGTATCTTTTGTAATATTCGTGATGATAAGCTCCGAGCGGTCAGATGAAAGTCTTACCACCGGTTGAGCTCCGTCGGTTTTTGCTTTTGAATCCGGTGTAAAGAGGTATCCGGATGGCAATGTTACAACCAATTTGTTCTCATCTTTTTTGTCGGATAGTTTTCCCAGTTGATATACCAAGATGCTTGAAAGCATTCCGCCTCCCGGTCCGATTTTTGTTCCGGGCTTCTCCACTTTTACATCGATATCTTTTGCTTCCGGTTTTTGGTCGGTTGCCGTCTTTGTCTTGTGGTCGCCGATTCCGGTAGCTACGCCGTTTTTACCGATATCTCTTAGTGTAAGATTTACATCTCCTTCAGAAGATGCTGTAAAATCCAACTTGAGCGTAACAATTACTTCAATATTATCCGTATTGTTCGCTGCTGTTGCTGAATTGATGTCCAAATTAAATATTCTTTCTCCACCCGCAACATTGTTTCCTGTTGTTGATGTAAATACGATGTCCGGTGATTTTTTTGTTGTCTTTCCCTGATAAATTTCTGCTGAAGCTGCATTTACCGCTGTTGCGAGTTTTGCATTTTCCAGCTCAAAAATAACTCGTCCTTCTTTTAGGTCAAGATTCTTTCCTAAATCAATTTTTAATTTTACCTCTTTCTCTTTATCTGCTGTAGTAAATGTCGGTATTGAGCCGATTACACTCAGCTCCGGCACTACTTGGTCCGCAGATGCTGAAATTGGCACGAGTGAAATAATCATCAGCATTGCCAATAGAAGTGAAAATTGTTTTTTAATAATTTTCATTTGTTTTCCTCCTTCAAAATTTAACCTATGAAAATAGATTTGTTCTCTACCATTATATCGCATATTGCGTTTTTGTGTAGCTTTTTCTATAAGATGTTACCTTTTTTTAATCTTTTTGTAATAATTATTTGCATTTTTTGTGTTACAATGTTCCTAGAATAAAGGTTTTTACCTTAAATATTAGGAGGTTTTATGAAATTTAATAAGAAATTAATGGCAGGAGCATTGGCTTCATTGATGGTGGTTTCATCTTTCGCCGTAGCTGCTCCGAATAAGAAAAACTTGGTTGCGTCTTATGGCGTAACATTGCGTGTGAACGGTTCAAACTTTACCGTATCGGATGCTTCGATGAGACCTTTCATCACTCAGGACGGCAGAACTTATGTTTCAATTGCGGCTCTTAACCAAATGGGTATCGCAACGGCTGCTTATGACAAAGCAACTAAGACGGTAAGTGTAAATTCTTCCGGTGGCGGTGCAACCGGTGGAAATCTTGCTCAATTGCAAGCTCAAATTCAAACTCAAGCCGCTGAGGTTTCCCGTTTGCAATATGAAAACAATCAATTGAAAGCGGAGATTGAAAGATTGAAAGGTTCTTCCGATAAGAAAGATGATAAGAAGAACGATAAAAAGAATGACGGCTCCAAGTCGCTAAGTAATTTGACTTCCTCTGAGAAGCGTGACTATGAAAAAGAAATCGAAAAAGAAATTCGATTTATCCGAGCAGAATCAAGATTCAGCAGAAACCAGCGTTTTGATGGTACTGCCAATGTAGGTTCTCGTTCCATCTCTTTGACTCTTTATCCTTATGACAAATTGTCTCAGGAAGAAATTACAGATTGGAATGATCGCGTAAAAGACAGAAGACTCAGCGAGCAACTTGAAGAGGATTATGCTGATTTCGTTTCAGGTGCTGTAAAAGATATGCTCAAAGGTATCTTGAAAGATCACTCCGGATACAATATTGAGGTTACCATCTACACTGATTCGGGAATGAAGAAAACAATGGTGGAAGGCGAATACAACGCAAGCCGTGACAGAAGCAGCGCTTCCGTTTTTGAAGTAAAATAATTAAAGGAAGATAATTGAAAGCTCCGATTGCATCAGCAGCCGGAGCTTTTTTGTGGGAAGTTTAGTATTACCATTTTATTTTTTCAATTTTTATTCATTGGATCGTTAAATTCGTTTATCGAGTCCCTTTCGCTCGTTGTGTCGACAATTTCGTCTGCGGTATCTGCAAATTCATTTGTCGTATTTTCGGGTTCGCTTTTTATTTCCGTCGGCGAATGTGTGTCTTCTATATTATGGATATGGTTTTGCATCTCGTTCATCAGGGATTCGTGATATGCTTTTTGCATCAGTTCGAATTCTTTTTTGCGAATCTCTTTTTCTTTTCGATTGTCCGAAATCGCCATCCTCGCCAGTAAGTACAGCGCCGGCAGAATCATTATCAAACAAATCGCATCGTAGGCATGATAGACGATGTCGAATTCGAGCGCGGGCGGGAGCGCCGCCATAAAGTTGTTGATGAGGTGCATCAGAAAAGGAATAAGAATGCTTCTTGTGTGTCGATAGACGATGGCGATGGCGATTCCCATCAGCGCGGTATAGACGCCTTGCACAAAATTGCCATGCCAAATGCCAAAACTGACGGCGGTTACAAAAACGGCAAACCACCCTCGTCGTATTCTTTCGGCATAATAGTATTGGATGCCTCGGAATATCAGTTCTTCTACCAGAGGTCCTAAAAAGACGACAGATAAAAATACCCAAATATAGGCTTCGGAATCTACCGGCGCAAAGGCGGTAGTAAATTCTTCCATGCTTTCGCCCAGTCCAATCACATCTTCACCGCCGCTCGTTTCCAATAAGGCGGTCACAAAATCGACTGCGCTTAGCCAAATATAGGAAATTCCTCCGATTCCGAATGTGATGATTACTGTTTTAATGATGGTTTTGATGTCGTATTTCTTTTGGTGCGGTTCAATCATCAACAGTCTTTCTTTGTATCGAACCCGAATGTACCAGGGCAGATAGATGATGCTTGCCAAAATACAGAACATCGCATCGGCGAAGTAGGTATTGTTGCCGTATATCGCGTCCATGGTTTCGTAATCATAACCCAAGACCTGCTCTCCGAAAAGGTAGGCGCTCGAGTAAAAGAATTGCTGTAACCAGTTGTAGGTAAGCGGCAGGACAACAATGAGTACGAGGATGCGCAGAATTTGCGGCAGGCTCCATCGGTTTTTTGTGATGTCAGTCATTGTTTCTCCATTCTGTTTTCGTTCTTCTTTTCAACTTTTCTTTTCTTCGGTATCGCTTCTATTTAATATAGTAGTAGGTCCAAATGCCGACTTCGGACAATGCCGGATGTGGTACCATCGTCTCGCGTACGGTCGTGAGCAGATTCGGATTCATCGCTCGAACCAATCCTTGCGCGCGAAGCTCTTTGGTGGTTTGGGATTCGATTTCTTCATTGATTGGTACAAGAGTCGTTTCGCCGGCATTCATCAAATTGAGATATGGCTGAATGAGCATCGAGGCTTCGTGTCCGATGGCGTGGAAACCGAGCAGCTTTTTGTTTTTTTTGTCGATGATGACTTTGGCAAATTCATTGTCATCTCGATTGTAGCCCAAGGCAAATCCTTTGGCGGTTTGGTTGTAGAAATGCTTGCCGACTTCGATTTCGTAGCCTTTTTCCAAAGCGGCTTGCTCGCTCATGCCGACATGTGCCACTTGTGGAAAACTGAAGGTTACCGCCGGCACCAAATCGTATCTCGCCCAACGATATTCCTGCGGTTTTTTATTCATAAAGCAATTGTGTGCGATGATGTCGGCTTCGTAGTTGGCTTTGTGTCGAAATTGCTGTCTGCCGTTGACATCGCCGAATGCCCACACGCCATCGACGGAGGTTTCCAAAAACTCGTTGGTCTTTATCCAGCCTCTTTCATCAACGAGGATATTTGTATTGTCGATTTTGAGTAAGTCGGTGTTGCTGACGATTCCCGGCGCAACCAAAATTTCGTCGGCGACGATGTTTTTTTCTTCGCCGGTTGCTTTGTTGCGCACCTTGAGCATTTTTTTGCTGCCATGTTTTTTAACTAATATCGTATCGGTGTTCAAATACAAATCGATTCCCCGCTCCTTGTATCTGTCCATAATAACTGCGGAAACTTCTTGATCTTCTTTCGGCAACAATCGCACATTGCGCTGTACCATGCTGACTTTTGTGCCGACGGCATTGAATACATGGGCGAATTCGGTTCCGATGGCGCCGCCGCCGATGATAATCAGACTTTGGTATGGCTGTTGCGGAAAGCTGTCACCGAACAGGGTTTCAGATGTGATGTAGCCGACTTCTTCCAGTCCTTCGATATGGGGTACATTGGTTCTGCCTCCGACGCCGATAAAAATTTTGTCGGCGGTGATTTTCTCGCTGATTTCTCCATTGTTCAGAGCGACTTCAATTACTTTGTCGCTGACAAAATATCCGGTTCCCTGATAGACATCGAGGTTTTTCTGCTCTTTGTAAAAACTTTCGAGCTCCTTGCTCTCGTCGATTTTTTCCCAGACGCGTCGGGACATTTTGCTCCAGTCGGTCGTGATATTTTCACAATGGATACCGAGCTCGGCGGCTTCTTTGATTTCTAAAATTTTGTCGGCAAAGGTCGCCATGACTTTGGTCGGAATGCATCCTCTCGTCAGGCAGGTTCCGCCGAATTTTCCACGCTCGATTTGGGCGCAGGACAATCCTTGCTCCAAAGCGGCTTCCAAAATAATATTTCCGGCTCCCGTGCCGATTACTATCATATCGTATTTTTTCATATTTTCTCCTGTCTTAGCCTAATGCCTCCGGATAATTGTAGCCGAGTTTGCTCAATCCGTCGATGTCACTGTTTTCATCAAATGTCGGCTTAAAGCTTATTTTTTTATCTTGATATTGTATGGTGACGGTGTCAAATTTCTCACTCTTGCCAAGCAATACACTATCATCTCTCACTTTGTAAGAAATTTTGCCGTTCTTACTCAATGTAATGGTTGTTCCGTAATATTTCGGTAGGATAATCATCGCTCCGTCTCGACTCGGGAAAATGGAATATAGTTGCCCGTCTCGTGTCGAGGTTTCTTGAAAGTTGCTTTGCAGACCGTAGTACATTTGCTCGTCCATGGCTCCGTAGCTCACATATCCGGCAATTGTATCTTTTTTTTCTTCCTTTTCCACCTGTGCATAGTTTAGTTGCAATATCCCGTTTTTGTCCGATGGAGGAAGTACCGTCGTATCTGTCTTTTCTCCTTCTTTTGGAAGAAACATCTTGTCTTCCAATTTGAGTTTGCGATTTTCCAGAGAATAGATATTGATACCATAGTATTGATGAAAATTCAAATTGAAATCTCGTATAAAATATGGATATTCATCTATTTCAGTCACATACTCGCTAATCGGTTTGGGGAGTCGATACCCGTTTTTCTCTTGACCGGCATAATCGACCAATTCTTTTCTGAGGTCTTTGGGCTCCTCAATATTGCTTGTCTCTTCCAATGCATAGCTTGCCGAAAAGGGAATACCGTCTTCCAAGTAGGAATCGGTATCGAGCAGCCATTGTCCGTTCTCAAAATGAAGTACAATTTTCCCTTCCTGTGTAAAAGAAGAGTTGGTGGCTTTGGCATAAACAACGATTCTATGTTCACTTTGATAGCCGACCTCTAAATTTTCTATATCCCATTTCAAATAAAATGCTCGCGGTGGATCAACACCCTCCAAAATATCGGTGTATAACTTTCCATCTTTTTCAGCAAATCTTGAGAAGTTGCCGGCGACATTTTCCCTGTAGCTTTGGGAAATCATTCGTTGTGTGAAAGCTTCATCCAACATCTTTTCAATGTCCGAAACGGTTTTTACTCCTTTATCTTTTACAAGATAAAAAGTTTGCGGATACTCTCCTACTTTTAAATCGATTGATTGACTCTTGTCGATTCCAAGTCCATCCGCCCAAAAAATTTTTGTAACCCGTTCTGCTTTCAAAAGCCTATCTTGAAGCAATGTTTTGATTTCCTGCTCCGTCATCGGCTTGGATTCTTTTTGCTCCGAGTCGGTTGTTTCCTGTTCAGTCGGATTGATTTTTGCTTGTTCATCGGAAGTTTTCGGCTTGCAACCGGTGATGAGCAAAATGCCGATTAGAAAGAATATCCATTTCGTGTATTTTTTCATAAATCCTCCTTGCCAAGCGATGATTAATCCTTTTTATCATACCACATTTTTGAAATAAGTAAACGACTTCAAAAGGATTGTAACCGTTTTGTCCTTTCTTTGATTGCGGATTCGTGTTACTATAAAATTATAGATAATTTTACTTTTTACATCTTTGTTTTTGTTATATGGGTTTAAGACAAAAGGAGGTTGTTATGAAGAAGAAATGTCTTTTGATTTTATTGATTTTTTCAGCATTCCTGCTTATCGGATGTACTCCGACGAGCGAAGAACCGCAGAATCCGCCGCAGCAGGGTGATAAGCCGAAGCCGGTGACGAAAATGAGTGATGACGATGCGAAGAATTTGGTGAATAATCTTATCGGTCAAGCTGAAAAAGTTTATGGGATTATGTATCTTGGAAATTTTGAGGTGGATGAAACGAGCGAGGCTTTTATCCCGGATGAGGATGATTCGGACACTTATTACTTGGCGTCCATCGACGGGATGAAGAGTATTGAATCATTGGATTCTTATATTCATTCGGTTTTCAGTCCTCAGATTGCTACGGAAAATTATACTTCTTTGCTTTATTCGGACAAACCGACTTTTATAGAGGCGAAAGATAATCTCTATTATATCAACAAGAGTTTGCAAAATCCGATGAAGCCCGTTTGGGACACTTCGACGGCGAAGGTGGATTTTGAGTCGAAGGATAGATTGGTCGTATCAATGGATGTGGCGACCGAGGAGAAGCCGGATGAAAAATTGCCGGGCAAGGTGGCTTTTGTACGCGCCGGCGATTCTTGGAAACTCGATACGGATGTGATGACGAGTACGGGGCTCCCGTATTCCGATTTGAAAATGGTACGAGGCTTGGACTCTTTGGACAAAAATGCGATTGTTGAGTTTGCGGGCAAGAAGGAGAACGGCTATCGTTTGGACAAGCCGATTGACAGCTATATCAGCGAAGTGGATTCCAAATTTTATAATATTCTCGGTGAAGACGGCAAGCGAGAGATGTATTTTGCGCTGAACCTGTATTCCGATAAGGACGGCGATTTGATTTTGGAGGACAAGCTTTTTGTTCATCAAAAAGGGGAACTTCCGATGATTGTTCCGGTGAAGGATGAAAAGGGGATTCTGACTTTGGATTTCAGCGCCAATGCAACGGAGCCGAATGCGGATGTGTTGGCTGCCTATGCGCATTTCGGAGATTTGAAAGATGACGATGATTTGGACGATGATGATTTGCATACCGCCGCGGTTCGCTTCTTGAAAAAGAAAATGGTAACGGAGGATTACAGCTACAAGATGCTGGATGACGGTGAAGAACTGTATATTCTCATTCCGAAATATTACGGCAGCGAGGTTAATCTGTATGAATTGGATACTTCGGGAGCGGAGAATGTGATAAAATATCAGCTTTTTGGCGGTGAAAAATCCTTGATCGTAAAAGCGAATCGAAGTGATATTCGTCCGGATACGAAAGTTCTGTTGAGCTACGGCGAGGACAGCATCGAATTTTCTCCAAGCATCAGCTTGAAGGATGGAAAACCGATTCCGGTTGAAAAGACGACGATGATAAATTACGACCCTGAAAAAGTAGAGTAGGGGAGTTTGAATTTGCAATAGAATTGTTTATAAAAAAAGCTGTTGCCGAATGAGATTTCGCTCTGCAACAGCTCTAAAAAAATGGCATATTCGTAAGAGTAGCCATTTTTTGTTTATGAGTTTGATTTAAAAACAAAAAAGCGATTTGGATTTCGAATTTGCAAAATCGGATTGGATTTTTAGAAATGCATTTGCTTTTTGGGTCTTTTTATTTGTTTTCGGTAAATTTTCCCAGTTTTTGAATGAGCCAGGGGATATTTTTCTCAAAACAGGTGCCGAATCGTCGTGGTAGATTGAGTTCTTTGGTCATCTGAATCGTCTTTTGTGTAAATTCAGTTGCGATGTCAGTGCTCTGTTGCAGATTTTTTCCGCTGAGCAGACTTCCCGTCAACACACTTGTAAAAATATCTCCTGTGCCGTAGTAATGGTCGTCGATTTTTTCCTGCTCGAAGTAGTCCAGACTTTTTCCATCAAAACTCGCCGCTCCGTAATAGCCCGCTTTGCTGCTGACTCCGGTGAGTACGATGGATTTTTTACCGATTTTTTCATAGAGTCGGTGCATGATTTGGGCGATGTATTCTTTATCATCATGTCTATTCTTATATTTTTCGCCTAAGAGCAGAACCGCTTCCGTCAGATTGGGTAGGATGACGCTTGCTCGGTTACACAATTTGAGCATGGCTTCAACCATCGTCTCGCCGAATCCGGAGTACAGTTTTCCATGGTCCGCCATCGCGGGATCAACGATGATGAGCGCTTCTTCTTTTGCCAATTCGAGCGCACTCAAAATAATTTCTATCTGCTCGGGCGAACCGAGATATCCTGTCTGAACTGCGTCAAATTGAAGGGGTAATTCTTTCCAATGCTTGATGGTGTCGCTCATCTGCTCGCTCAAATCCCAAAAACGAAATCCCTCAAATTCAGCAGGATGTGTCGAGAGCAGGGCGGTCGGCAGGCAGGATACATTGACTCCGACGCTTGCCAAAATCGGTAGCGCCACCGTCATGGAAATTCGTCCAATCGATGAGATGTCTTGAATCACTAGGGTATGTTTCTGCAAATTATTTTTCATACAACTCCTTAATATTTGAAAGCGGATACATAGACCACTTTGCTGGTGTCGGTTATGATGCGCCAATGCGGAAAGGCTCGCGCATTTTTCACTTTGTATAGTTCTTCATCCGCCAAATCGAAATAGTAGATGAAGTCGATGGCGATGATTTTGTCACCCTCGGCAAGACTTGGCAAGGCGTTGAGCACGCCTTCGACGGAAGTGGTGCTTCTTTTTCCGTTTTCGATATTTTGGCGCGGTTTTATCGCGATTGCGGATATGGTTACCGAACCTTCATCGAATACGAATTCCACATAGCTGTCCTCAAAGATTCGATTGTCGATTATCGGATTGTAAATCAAGAGGCTGTCTTGATTTTTGAATTTAAGATTGTATCCATGACCGGCAAAGTAGGTAACTAAAAATTCTTCGGCGAATTGTTTTCGGCTGTCGGCATCGCTGATATTGAATTTTTTTCCATTGAGCATCGGCAGTTTTTCCTGCTTGATTTGCAGCTCGATTTTTTTGTTGTTTTCGAGCAGTTTAATTTCCGGAAAATCCTCAAAAAGCTTCGGATGCGATTCTCGGTTGATGTCTTCGTACTCGACATTGATAACGCCGACATTGTATATATTTCGTGGCAATTCGGTCGCCAATTCGATTCCTTCTTTTTGTAAAATATTATCGAAATCTCGAAGCGAATCTCTCGAAAAATACGGATTGTCGATGGATACATTGTTGTTGTGTGCAAAGATGCTGATTAACAAAATGATATTCATCACAGCGAGCATGATGATAATATATTTTTTTGCTTTGTACCAATCCATTAGATAATCACCTCCGCATCTTCAATTTTGAAGAAGAATGTGTTTTTGCCGATAACCATTCGATAGCAAGCGATGTAGTTGTAATCTTTTGAGTAGGTGTAGGCATATTCGACGGAATAGATTTTATCAAACAGTTCGGAGGTGCTCTTGAAGGGCTCTTTTTGCTTGATGTAGCTCAAATTGTTTTCCAAAATCAAAACGATGGCATTCTCCCCGAAGGATAGACTGTTGTCCACCGGAATGGTCGGTGTGCGAAAAATTCCTTCAAGCGAATAGACCCGGTTGTTGATGACGACGACTTTAATAAAGGCTTGGTCATCTTTGAGCGAAACTCGTATCCCGTCAATTCGTCTGGTGACGCTGACTTCGTATCCGACATGGTGGTCGGATTTATATTCTTTGACCTTTTCGACAACATAGCTGGCTTCATCGACTGAAAGCGCATCGACAAATTGCATCGCAATGCTCATGGCATCGGATTTGGATGTTCGTTTTTTCCCGGATTCCGTATCCTTGTTATAATAAAAGACTTTACCTTCCGGAGAAATTTTGATAATCTCGCGTCCGAAGTCATAAGTGACGATGGTGGAGCCGTCTATCTCGGAAATTTTGTTGGCGACATCGTATTTGGAGCCAAGTACGGCGCGAATGGCATCGTCGGTGTTGTTCTCGTTGAACATACTTGTCGTCACATACGAAGTCAGATGTGCTTCGTCCGAAATCGGCACATCACTTATCGTCAGCTCCGGAAATCTATCGCTGAGCGAATAATATTTTGTGTAACCTAAATTAACCAAACTATCGAAGTTCGGCAGGGTGTTGATTTTCGGATTTTCAATTTTGTAACTGCGATTGTCATTGGTCTTGATGTAGATGGATGTATCGTAAGTTTGCGGTATGAGTATCTCATAGATATCCTTAAATTCTCCGATGCTGCCGTCCTCTAAAAAAAGACTCCCGTACAGGAGTCTTTGGTCAATTGCAGGTTCAAAATTAAGCTGTATGCTTCGGGACTTCTTTTGTGTTCGGTATTCCGCTTCGTGTAGGGGAACAATTGCGGTCTTTTCCTGAATTGCCTCTTCCAACACTCGCGCAACATCGGCGTAGTAAAATCCAGCTTTGTCCAAGATTTTGGTCGAGTTGCCGGTACCCAATCGCAGTATGATGGAGTTGGGTCTTACGGAATATCGAAGTACCGATTTGTTATCCAATGTCGTGACAGTGGATGTATCCGTTGATACGAACAGCTCAAATCGAATGGATAGCAGTATGAGAGAACTGGATACCAATAAAAATATCAAGATATTTTGAATCCGTCCCTTATTCATATTTGCTCCTTGCTATTTTGTTTTTGCCGGAGTCAGCTTGCTTGCTTCCAAAGATTTTCTGACCTCCTTGTCATCTGAAAAGCGAACCAACCGATAGTCCCAAGCAGTCGTTTCTCCACGCTTCAACTCTAAAACAATAAATGTGTCTTTTGAGACAACTGCTTCTTTCGGCGATTTTTGTGAAGTATCTTTGAGTGACAATTCTTTTGTAAATACACCTAAAGGTCCAATCTTCAGCTCCACGCTCTTGCCCATCGGTACATAGGAATCGCCGGCTCTTTTATATAAAGTGATGGTAACTCGATCGTTTTCTCTTCCTGTCCCCGATACTATAATAGCATCATTTACAGTATTTAATGTAAAATCTTTCGGTTTATTGATAAATCCTTTTTCAACATTGATATTTTCCGCGATGTCCTCAACTTCTTTAACGGAAATAGACTTCACTTCATCCTTTTTTGCTTCTTCTTTTCTCGGATTCGCAAAGCCAACCATTGTTGTAGATATTATAATTGCAATAAAAAGTACAAATAAAACGCTACGCTTTTTCATTTTCTCCTCCTTTCCTAGATTTCCCTTTTGATAAACTCATTATATCGACCCATTATTACAGTTTTGTTACATTAAAATTAAAACTGTTTAACATTTTGTTACTTTTTTTCTCTACTTTATTATATCATATTTGAGATGAATTTGAAGTCATTTTTCGTATTTTTGTCTCTATTCTTCTTCCCAGTCCATCGCTTTGGTTACAGCTTTTCGCCAACCCTTATACAATTTGTCCGTTTCACTCGCCGGACGCTGTGGAGAAAATTCTTTTTGCGCTCGGTACTTGCTTTTAATTTCTTCTTTATTTTTCCAAAATCCGCTCGCCAATCCTGCCAAAAAAGCTGCGCCTAATGCGGTGGATTCGCTGACGGTCGGTCTGGTCACTTCGGTTTGAAGCAAGTCGGATTGAAATTGCATCAAAAAATTATTTTGGGATGCTCCGCCATCGACTTTGAGCGACTGAATTCGAATGCCGGTGTCCTCCTGCATCGCTTCGAGTACATCTTTGGTTTGGTAGGCGATGGCTTCAAGTGACGCACGAATAATGTGGTTGCGATTGGTTCCTCTGGTCAATCCGACAATCGCTCCTCGGGCATACATATCCCAGTAGGGAGCACCGAGTCCGACGAAGGCGGGGACAAAGTAAACGCCGCCGGAATTTTCGACGGATTGCGCGAAGTATTCGGTGTCTTTGGAGTCGTGCACGATTTTAAGCTCGTCGCGAATCCATTGTACCGTTGCGCCCGCGACAAAAACCGAGCCTTCTAAAGCGTATTCGACTTCCTGATCGATTCCGATGGCAATCGTCGTCAGTAATCCGTTGTGACTCGATACGATTTCTTTGCCGGTATTCATCAACATGAAACAGCCGGTTCCGTAGGTGTTTTTGACTTCGCCTTTTTCAAAGCATGCTTGTCCGAAAAGTGCGGCTTGCTGGTCGCCGGCTATTCCCGCAATCGGAATTTCGACTCCTCCTTCGAATTGTAATTTGCCGTAGATTTCGGAAGAATTTTTGACGAGGGGCAGCATGGATTTCGGAATTTTTAATGTGGAGAGGATTTTGTCATCCCAAGTCAGAGTTCGTATATTGAAGAGCATGGTGCGGGATGCGTTGGTGTAGTCGGTGATATGTGCTTGTCCGCCGGTCAATTTCCACACGAGCCAGCTGTCAACCGTGCCGAATAAAAGTTCGCCGCACTCGGCTTTTTCTCTCGCTCCTTCGACATGCTCGAGTATCCAAGCCAATTTGGTCGCGGAAAAGTAGGCGTCCAAACGAAGCCCCGTATTGTGACGGATATATTCTTCAAAGCCGTCAATTTTTCGAAGCTCATCGCAAAATTTTGCGGTTCTTCGGCATTGCCACACAATCGCATTGTATATCGGCTCGCCGGTTTTTTTATCCCACACAATCGTGGTCTCGCGCTGGTTCGTAATTCCGATGGCGGCGATGTCTTTGGGCTCGATATTGCTCTTTGCCATCGCTTCGTGCAAAACAGAATATTGGGTTGCCCAAATTTCCATCGGGTCATGCTCAACCCACCCTTCTTTGGGATATATCTGCGTAAATTCTTTTTGGCTCATCGCGACGATATTTTGCTCTTTGTCGAAAATAACTGCGCGCGAGCTGGTCGTTCCCTGATCCAATGCTACAATGTACTTCATATTATCTCCAATCCGGCTCGAATTTTATTAGAATCTTGTTCGAAGCTTTACACTTAAAATCTTTTGCTCATAATTCGTTCAAGATTTTTGCACAAAAACTCTTTTCTTACATTATATATTTCCCAAAATCTCATGTCAATCGACGGGCGATTTGGGTTGTGGACTGAATTCAGACGGAGGTTGCGTTTTTTATCCCGCATGAATCGATGGATGAATCATATGTGGCAATAGAAATTTTGCATGAGACGCGATGATTTTTATTAACTTCGTGCCAAGCGATAAGGGAGAGCAATTTGCAACATTGAAGATTTGTCCTCAGATGGTAATAAATTTTTTTAATTCGAGGATATTTTGTAAAAACTCTTGACATTTTCTTCATTCGGGTTTATGATTGTAAAAAATATTTGTCGTAGAGCGAAAGCAAGTAGGGTAAATGAAGCTTTCAGAGAGTCAACGGTTGGTGTGAGTTGGCAGTAGAGTTTATGTGAATGGGTTCGTGAGATTGCTTGGTGAAGTAAGTAGCCGGGCAGGTGTTCCTCACCTTATAGGGGTAGGGTATGTTAGTACCTGAATGGAGAATCTTTCAGATATTAACTGCATTTGCAGTTATTTTTGTTTAGATTGAATTAGGATGGCACCGCGAGTAATCGTTCCTGAACGGGATGATGCTCGCTTTTTTATTTTGAAAACTTTTTATTCTGTTTTGAGTTAAAAGGTTTTACTGCTCGCTGCGTACTCGATTCGGTGTGGAAAATCCAACTTCCCTATCGTTCTACGATTTTGTCGGAAACAAAAAACTCATTTTGTTATCTCCGTATGGAAAGGAAAGTTTTGTTTATCGTTACAATTTAAGGAGGTTGTTATGAAAAATTTAGTCAGTTCGGAAAAAGTTTATGAGGTTTCCAAAAGTAATTCGGATTTCAGCACCAAGTCGCTGGCTCTTTCGAGCGTGTTGATTGCAATCGGCTTTGTTCTGCATTCGATTGTGCCGCCGCTTTTCTTCGGAATCAAACCGGATTTTTTGCTCGCCTGTCTGTTTGTCGCCATCGCATCGAGCAACAATTTTAAAAATGTACTCACCGCGGGAATCGTTGCAGGTATCATTTCGGCTTTGACGACCAATTTTCCGGCAGGTCAAATTCCGTCGCTGTTTGACAAGACGATTGCGGCGCTCGCGGTTTATTTTCTGTTGATGTTGATACCGAAGTTCTCTTCTTTGCAACAGATTTTTGTTTTCGGCGCTATCACCTTTGTCGGTACGGTTATCAGCGGTGTGGTTTTTCTCGGCAGCGCCTTTGCCGTCGCCGGTCTGCCCGCTCCGTTTTTGAGTTTGGTCGTCGGGATTGTTTTACCGACAGCTTTGGTGAATGTGTTTTTCGGCATGCTGATGTTTAAAATCCAAAAATACTTTGTTCGATAGCAATCAAAAATGGAAGAAAAAATTGAATTTAGAAATCAAAAGTAAAAATTACAAATTGCCAATATAAAACGGAAGTACAAAATCGAAAACAAAAATTCAAAATCGAAAATACAATTTCAACTTGGTGATTCGAAATCTGGATTTGAAATCCCAGCTTCGATTAAAAATCAGATTTTAATCTCGACATTTAGCATGAATATCTAAAAAAGGAAATTCATTTCTGATATTCAATTTTATTTCTATGTATCCTTTTGTGCTTGTGTTATAATACAAAATAAAATTATTCTAAAAGGAGTTTGATGATGGAGCAGATCAAATTGTTTTTTTACAATCACAAAAGCTGGGTTTATAATCTGCAATATATTTTTTATTCGCTCATTCTCGTAGTTCTCGTTACGCTGATTGACTTAAGAATCATTCCGGTGCAGGAATTTCTGCCGGATATCATCACGATGGATGTCGCTTTGTCACGAAGTGTGTTGACAACTTTGGCAGGCTCTCTGTTGACGATTACGACTTTTACATTTTCAACGATTTTGGTGATATTGAATATGTATGCTTCAAGCTTCACGCTGCGAGTCGTTGAGAATTTTGTCAATATCAAGATTACGATGAAGGTGCTCGGCATTTTTATTGGCGGTTTTTTCTATTGCATTACCACCTTGATTTTTATGCAGGATTTTTTTGAGCATCAGCATCTCATCGCCGGCACTGTTGCAATTATTTATTCCATCGTGTGCATCGTATATTTCGTACGATTCGTACAGGCGGTGCTCAAAAATTTTCAGGGCGTCAATCTGATATATGATATTGCGGAGGAGGCGAAAGTCGTTATCGCAAATGAGGTTGAAAAACGCTCAGCTTCGCTCAGCGAAATGATTCAGGATGAGCACAGCTGTTTTCCGATAGAAAGTATGAAGAGCGGATATTTGGGCATTATTGACATTGATAGAATCGCATCGCTTTTGAAAGACCATGAGGGTTTTATCGACATTAAGGTTAAAATCGGCGAATTTATCGGTGAAGAAACCATTCTGGCGCAGATTCATATTTTGAAAAATGATATAACGGAAGAAAATATCGAAAAGCTCAGCGATTGTTTTATTCTGCAGGATAAGAAAATTTCGATTTACAATTATCGTTACAATCTCACAAAGTTGCAGGAAATTGCGTTGCGGGCAATTTCACCGGGCATCAATGACCCAAATACGGCGATTCATTGTATCAACAAAATCGGTGTCTTGCTTCTGCCTTTGTCGCAGGTCAATTCTTATCATATCAAGCAGGAAAAAGATACGAGTGTCGAGATTTTTTACTCGTCCCATTCCTTTGAGGAAGATATGGAGTATCTGTATGTGCCTTTGATTGAATATGCCAAAACGGATTTGAGTGTCATTCAGTCGATTTTAAGAAGTTTTTATATGATTCGTCTGTCGGCGACGACGCGCAATCGAAAAGTTATTGACAAATTGGCAAAACATATCGAGCAGAAAGTCGATGATTCTCTTTCGACGGATTTTGAGAAACAAATTTTTATGCGTGAATTGGAACCTTTCAAATTAGAGCAGGCTTAAAGCTTGCTTTTTTATTTTGGATTTTCAATTCGAATTTTGAATTACGATTTTCGATGCTGATTCTGTTTTTTGATTCGGATTTTGAATTTGGATTTTAGATTTCAATTTCAAATTTGGATTTCAATTTTCGATTCGAATTTTTGATTTTTAATTTTGAAATTGTATTTCTAAAATCTTAAACGCAAATATCAATTTTTGTTCTCTGTTTTTTTAATATTTTTAATTTTAGTTTCAAAAATATTAATATTTATATTGACAACAAATAAAAAATGTTTTATTATGATGGCAAAGAATGGAAATCGGAGGTGAATATGGCGAGAGTAGTTTTAGGTCGATGTCCGGTGTGCAATAACAAAATGCATGTTGTGAATTTGCATTGCAATAATTGCAACACGGGTGTCAGCGGAGAATTTGAATTGGATAAATTTTCTTACCTGAGCAAGGAGGAGAAATATTTTATCGAAGTGTTTATCAAAAAGCGCGGCAATATCAAAGAGATTGAAAAGGAGCTGGGCATCTCTTATCCGACGGTGCGACGCAATCTCGACCAGGTAATTGAGGCTTTGGGCTATTTGGTGGAGAAGGAGGAGCCGACGAACAAAGAGCGTGACCGTGAAAAAATTTTGGAGCGACTTTCAAAGGGTGAAATTTCCGCCGGCGAAGCGATGGATTTGATGGAAGAATTATAAATTGTTTTGGATAGGAGGAGTTATGAATATCAATAATAAGAAAATGAAAATTTTACAGATGATTGAGCAAAAGAAAATTACCGTTGAAGAGGGTATGATGCTTTTGGATAGATTGGCGCAGGAAGAGCAGGAGTCCGATTCCGCAAATCATTCTCATCATGCCGAAGTGATTGCAATTTCGGATAGCGATTATGAAGTAATCCCTGCCGAAAAACAAATTTCTCCTACAAAATCCAAACCTCTGTTTGGAAGAAAATCTATTTTTGGAAATTTGGGAAGGGGAAGCAAAAAAATTGTCATTCGCGTTGAGGAAAATGGAAAGAATGAAGTGAATTTAAGAATCCCGTTGGGATTTGCAAAATTCTTTCTAAAGAGTGGAATCACGATCGGAAATGCCAAGTCTAAAAAATATTCCTATAACAAAGATTTTGTAGGTGAGTCGAATTTTGAGGATGATTCTAATTTGAGATATTTAAGATTTCTCAACGAAGAGCAGCTGGATGAGTTTTTAGAGAATAACGACTCAGGACCTATTGTAGATATTTTTGATGAAGAAGACAATACGCGTGTGTATATCGGAATCGAATAGACAGGGGGCATCGCCCCCTGATGATTTCAGTTGGTTTCTGAAATGGAGGATACATATGGAAAATATCAATTCGTTGGCTATAAAAAATCAAAAGCTGAGAATCATCCTCAGTCAGTTGACTGGTAGTTTGGGCAGCGGAATTTTTGCATTCGGTATCGGTTTGATGATTTTGCGTGAGACCGGCTCCGCATCGAGTTTTGGTTTTTCTCAAATTGTCGGACCCGTTGTTTCTTTATTATTATTGCCTTTTACGGGCAGCATCGTCGATAAGTACAATCGAAAACTCATCGTTATGATTGCACAGATGAGTTCCATCATTGCCATCTTTTTATTTTTAATGGCAAATTCCATAGCATTGTTGCCGAAGTTATATTTGATTTATATTTTGCTCACCATTTTGTCGATTTCAGATTTGTTTTTGAATACAACTTATTCCGCAGCGACGATTTTGATGGTGCCAAAGGAAGAGGTTCAAAAAGTCATGTCTATGAAGCAAATCGTGCGCACGATTTCGATGATTGGTTCTCCGATTTTGGGTGCAACTCTTTACGGTTTGTTGAGCTTCGAGCAATTCGTCATCATGGAAATTGCTTCCGAAATTATTACCTTATTGATTGTTTTGGGAATGGATTTTTATTTATTCAGACCGAATGAAGATATTCCGTCTGGAGAAGAAAATCGGGAGGAAGGCATTTTGGCTTCTTTTAAAGAAGGACTTATCTTTATTCGAGAGAACAATAATATTTCGTTTATGATTATTTTCGCGATGTTTGTTAATCTGACTCTTACGAGTATAAATGTCGGTCTGCCTTTTATTAAAATAAATGTATTTCATTTCAGCGATTATGAATATGGTATCAGCACGGTGCCTTTTGCATTGGGTATGTTGTTGTCGGGAATCATTCTTGCGAATCGAAAGGATTTTGACAAACCGATTTTTAACGCATGGAAACTCTGTTTTGCTCTTTTGTTCATCATCTTCGCAACCGGATTGGTCATCTTGTTGGAGTTCTCTCATTTTGGCAATCTGATTTTTATGATGGCGCAAGCGGGCGTTAGCGGTGTGCTCATCGGTCATGTGAATACACCGATTGGGGTGTGGAACAGCAAAAATATTCCGCCGATGATGCAGGGACGCGTTTCCAATATTCTCAGTACGGGTTGTCAGTTGCTGATGCCGATTGGAACGATGTTCTTCGGAGCGTTGTTTGACTATCCGATTCGTCCCGATTTAATTTTTATCGTCGCTTCGTTAATCGGTATCGGAATCGCCTATATCATGCCGACTTTGCTTCGGGTACAAATCAAAGAGCTGTAAATTGCAGGCGTTTTTCATGAATCAATCAGGGAACTCTGCTTCTATTCGGCTCCGTTTTCTTAATTTATTTTAATATTTTCTTTGTTGGTTGCAGCTCTGTTCATTGTTGCAAAAAGGTGCAAAAAAACCGACCTCCAATTGTTAGATGTTAAAGTCTAACTTTTTGGGGTCGGTGCCCTTTTTAGTATTTATATTTCGGCTCAATGACTACGCGTCGATAAGGGTCTTTTCCTTCGCTGTATGTTTTTACATAACGATCGTCTTTGAGCGACGAGTGGACAATTCGTCTTTCATAAGGATTCATCGGCTCAAGTTTTAGAATTCTTCTCTGCTTTGTGGCTTGTCTCGCCATTTTGTTCGCGTACTTCTTCAATGATTCCTCTCGCTTGGAGCGATAGTTTTCAATATCCAAAAGCACTCGACTGTAAACTTCCTGCCCTTTGTTTACCGCAAGATTGGTAAGCATCTGCAAAGAATCTAATGATTCTCCGCGTCTTCCAATCAAACGGGAAGCTTCCTCCCCATAAATTTTTACAACGATATTGTCCTCTTCAATACCGGTTTTGATTTCTACATCATTGATACCGACTGACTCAAAAATTTCTTCCACAAAGACTTTCGCTCTTTTTTCCAATTCCGCCATGTCGATTTGAACATTTTCTTTGGTGAGCGTTTCTTTGTTTTCCTCTTCAACAATTGTCTCTTTTATCGTAGTGTCAGCGGCAGTTTTCATAACGACTTCGCTTTTCGGAGCGTCTTCGTTAATCAGAGTAACTTTTACTCGATATTCTTTTTTCGCCAAAAATCCGAAAATCCCGCCGGATTTTTGCTCATCGTATTGGATTGTTACATTATCAATTGTAGTACCAAGCTGTCTTAGAGCTTCCTCTACAGCTTCTTCCTTTGTTTTTCCTACAGTTTCAACATATTTCATTATTTTTTAGCCCCCTTAGAAGAACCAATATCCTTTTTATCACTATTCATCGCAGGCATCAAAAGCTGTTTTTGAACTATGGAGAACAAATTTGATACCGTCCAGTAAAGTATTACTCCGGATGGGAATGTTCTTCCCCAAATCAAAAGTAAAATCGGCATCATATAGGTCATCGTCGTCGTCATTTGATTTTTCGGCTGACCTTTTTGCATCAACATACTGTCTACATAAGTAGCTACTGCTGAAATAATTGGTAATATAAAAGGAATCGCAATTGCTCCAACCATAATGACATCGGGTTGTGACATTGATTTTATCCAGAAAAATCCTTGATCCGCTTGCTGAAATGCCGCTTCGGTTCCAAATACATATTGCACCGGATTACGAAGCACTCCAAATAGTCCGATTAAAAGTGGAAACTGAACCAATAATGGCAAACATCCCATAAAAGGATTGACATTATGTTCTCGATAAAGTTCCATCGTCAACTGACTCTGTTTCTCCTGATTGTTCGGATACTTTTTCTTAATTTCGTCCATCTTCGGTTGTAAAGCCTGCATCTCTTTCATCGAGCGATTCTGTGCATGCGACAATGGAAGCAGTGCTATCTTTACTATCAATGTAAATATAATGATAGCCCATCCGTAATGTCCAACCATGTCATAGATGATTTTCAATAAACTTCCTAGAATTGAATAAATTATACTCAACTAATCCTCCTATGGTACCGGATCGTACCCACCCTTGTTGAAAGGGTGACATCTTAATATGCGTTTAATAGCGAGATATCCACCTTTGAAAGCTCCATATTTTTTTATCGCCTCTATTGCGTAAACGGAGCAGGTCGGATGAAATCTACAACTCGGTCCCTTTATCGGTGATATCGCTATCTGATAGAATCGAATGATTGCTATCAAAATTTTGTTTAGTATTTTCATAATATGCTAGCCCAATTTTTCTAAAAAGGTATTGGACGGACCTTTTTATCTCAAAAAAACTATTCTCATTTGCAGGTTTTCTCGCAATAAAAATAATGTCATATCCTTTACCGATGGGCTTGGTGCATATTAGACTTTCTTTTAAGTAGCGTCTAATTCTATTTCTGGTAACAGCATTTCCCACTTTCTTTGAAATTGAAAATCCTGCCCGAAATTGATTTTCTTTATTCGGTAGATAATATATCACCAAATTTTTACAACCATAGGATTTTCCTTTGTTATACACTCTTAGAAAATCCGAATTTTTTTTCAGTCGGTCAAAGCCCATACAGTACCTCTACTAACAAAAAAGGCCACAGCTCCAAATAAGTGGCCATCGTTTTATGCAGTTAGTCTTTTTCTTCCTTTTGCGCGTCTTCTTCTGAGGACATTTCTTCCATTAGGAGTTCTCATTCTCTTTCTAAAACCATGCTCTTTTTTTCTTTGTCTTTTCTTTGGTTGATAAGTTCTTTTCACTTTTTACACCACCTTTCCTCATTAAAATAAGCATAGAGGCCCATTTTTACGCATACTACAGAGATAATTATATAATTTTTTGGTTTTGATGTCAACGAAAAATATTTGAACTACGGTTTTTGAGATGATTTTTTAAAAAATGCTTTTTCTTAAAAGAAATGAATAGAAAAACAGTACTTCATTCTGTCTTTCTATTCATTATAAAATTATCCATTTATGTTCGTGTCACCGATATTGCCCTGTGTAAATATTTTTAATGTATCTGTTTTTTCTACGCTGTCCCATTCCTCAAATAAATCTTTTGAGCTGCTCTCGGTAACTTTCTCAATAGCTTCGGAGATATTTTCTATCATATTTTCAATCGATTCGCCCTTCAGTTCTTCATACTTCGTATCTTTCGGCAAATTGACATCTAAAGAACCTACATTTGTAATGCCGTAGATTTCATAAAGATTGGATGCGTCCTTAATATTGCAATCCACCTCACCGACATTGGTTATCATATACAACGATTCGATCGGTGTGATATTTTCCAATTTTACTAATCCTACATTGTTGCTCAATCGCATGGTCGCTTGAATATCTTTTACAGTTGCGATTCCGACATTGTTTGACAAACTGAATTCGGTAATTTGTTTCGGAACTCCGATTTTCATCGTAAAAGAGTATTTTTTACCATCAAATAAATTGATATTGTAACCGCTCGGAATCAAACTTTCGACGAGCACCGCATTATTTTTTACAACCATTCGCAAATCAATTTTATCGAAGAATTCTTTTTGTCTGTCGCTCAATTTTCCGTCATAACCCAAGTAGTATTGTACTTCAATATTTTCTTTATCCGTAGGATACACATCAAGCTCACCCAAATCGAATATGGTTATCAGCCGCTTGACATCTTTGGATTCAATCGCTGAATTGGTTTTTACCATTATATTCTCATATCCGATATCTTTTGCACTCAATTCTTCCAAAGGAATTTCTTTTACTTTATTTTCTTCCGTCAATCCGGGAATATTACTCGGCGATCTTTGAATAACGGTATTCATCTTACAACCTGTCAAAAGAATCATCGAACACAATATGAAAATCATCCATTGTTTTCGCTTACAAATTTTTTTCATAAAAATCTCCTTTCGTATTGTCCTATAACAATAGTACAAAATTATATTTTTGTCAATACGGTTGATTAAAAATTTCAGTTTTTATTATTATACCTAAAGTGAAAAAGTAATTTCCACTTGGCGGGAGTCAAAGTAGAAGTTAGTCTTACAAGAAATTCCACTTTGTAAAAAGTAGAAATAAGACTTACAATATTTATCAGACAGCCGCAGAAAGGAAATCATTCATGGAGAA
>JBGZSM010000061.1:0-23563 GCA_041853585.1 Filifactoraceae bacterium | reverse complement strand
TTTGAATTTGCTATAATACAAGAAGGCTTTATTTTGGATAATTGTATGAATGGAATGAAAGGAGGAAAAATGAATAGAGTAAAGAATATAATTCAAACAGTTGAGGTGACCGGATTCGGTTTACAAAGATAAGGACTTTTGAAGGAAAGTCGGAAAGAGGAACTATGTTTCAGGAATTAAAGAAGTTAAAATGGTATTTGAAAGAGAAATCGAAAAGCTATATTTTGGGACTGACCTTTCTGATTACGGTCGGCGTGTTTGAAGTCATGCCGCCGCTTGTTGTGGGAAAGGCGGTTGACAGCATTGAAAAAGGGGCAGTTACTGCAGAGAGTCTATCGATGACGCTGCTTCAAATGGCATTGTTGATTGTCATTATCTATGGGATGAGCTGCGTGTGGGCTTACAATATTTTTCAAAACTCCATCTTCATCGATTTTCGACTGAGGAGCAAGATGATGAAGAAATTGCTTTACATGCCGCAGACTTTTTTTGAGCGATTTACATCGGGCGATTTGATGGCGAGGGCGACGAGCGATGTGGAAAGCATCAGCGAAATGATGGGATTCGGGGTGCTTACTTTCAGCGACGGAATCGTATATTTATCGACGGTTCTGTTGGCGATGGGGCTGATGGTTTCGTGGAAGCTGACCTTGGTGAGTATTCTTCCATTTCCGATTTTGACGCTCACGAGCAAATATATCGGCGATTGGGTTCACAAAATGTATACGGAGCAGCAAAAGGTATTCAGCGAGATGAATGATGAAGTGCTTGAGCATATCAACGGGATTCGCGTTGTTCGCTCCTATGTTTTGGAAGAGCAGGCGATTCAAAAATTTGAAAAGACGGCGGAGAATGTATTCAAAAAAACGCTGAAAACGGAAATTGTGGGAGGAGCTTTTTGGCCTTTTACGAAATTGTTTACGACTTTGAGCTTTGTCATCGCCATCGGCTATGGCAGCGGCTTGGTCTTGGCGAATGAAATTACATTGGGTCAGCTGATTTCATTTAATCTCTATCTCGGTCAGTTGGTGTGGCCGATGTTCTCCATCGGAGAGTTTATCAATGTCGGGCAACGCGGCTCCACTTCGATTAAAAGGGTGTATGAGATTTTGGATGCAAAAGACCGTAATGAAGAAGTGGGCAGCAAGGATTGGAATCAGCCGATAGAAAAAATTACTTTCGACAATTACAGCTTCCAATATCCGACTTCCCAAAACTGCAATCTGAAAAATATCAATTTGAAGATTCGGCGTGGAGAAACTTTGGGAATCGTGGGTAAGACCGGAAGCGGAAAATCAACGCTTATCAAACAGCTTTTGAAAGAATATCCGGTCGGTGACGGGAAGATTCTGATTGGCGACAGTCCGATTGAATTGCTGACCAAAGACAGCTTGATGAATTATGTGGGCTATGTGTCGCAGGACAATGTGCTTTTTTCAAAATCGGTGCGTGAAAATATTATGATGGGAAAAGAGGATGCGAGCGAAGAAGAACTTTTGCAAACGATTCAGCTTTCGGATTTGACAAGAGATATCGATGCGTTTACCGAAGGCGTGGACACGCTTGTCGGTGAGCGGGGCGTCGCGGTTTCGGGCGGGCAGAAGCAGCGCATCTCGATTGCGCGCGCGATTATTCGTGACCCGGAGCTGCTCGTGATGGACGATTCACTTTCCGCAGTTGACTCGCGAACGGAGGCTCGAATCATCAACAATATAAGAGAAAATCGCAAGGGCAAGACGACGGTTATTGTGACACATCGTCTATCCGCCGTTTCGCATGCGGATGAAATTATCGTGCTGGAGGATGGCGAAATACTCGAGCGCGGAACGCATGAGGAATTGCTTGCGAAGGACGGTTGGTACAGCGAGCAATATTATATTCAACAAATGGAAGGAGACGGCGATGACGAATAATGAAAAAAATCAGCGCAAGATTACCAAAGAAGACATCTTTCGTTTAATCGGCTATGCGCTTCAATTTCCTTCTCATCTGGCACTCGGATTGCTGTTTCTGATAGTCGCCATCGGATTTGAGCTGCTCGCGCCTTTTGCGGTTCGCAAAATTTTTGATATAGAGCTCAAGCAGGCGGTCATCAATCAAAAAGCGATTTTGGGATGGCTTGCACTTTACTTCGTTGCGAATTTTTGCGGCGTATTGCTTCAATATGTCAGCGGAATTCAATTGCAGATTATGGCGATGAAAGTCATCAAAAGAATGCGGATGCAGATTTTTGAAAATATCCAGCGAATCGGCATTTCGTTTTTCGACAATATGCCGGCGGGCAGCATCGTCTCTAAAATTACGAATGATACGGGAGCGGTTCAGGCACTTTATGTCAAGGTGCTGGGGAAAATTGTAACCAGTTCGCTCTACATTATCGGAATATATGCCGCCTTGTTTACGATTCAGCCGATGCTCGGATGGATGCTTTTTATCATCGTTCCGTCGCTCTATGTTGTTTTCAGCCTTTATCTTCGAAAAGCGAATTGGCACAACGGCATCATTCGAAGAAAATTGAGCCAGTTAAACGGCGAGCTGACGGAAACGGTGCAAGGTATTCGAATTATTCAGGCTTTCAACGGGCAGAAGAAGGTGGAAGAACAATACGACAAAACCGCTCGGGAGCGATATGAAGAAAGAATGAAAATGCTCCGATTGAATGTGACGACCTCTTACAATATGGTGGGCGCTTTTAAGAATATCGTATTTATGATTATGATTTACTACTTCGGAAATCAAGTGGTCAAAAACAATGCGGTCACGACAACGGGGATGTTGTATATCTATGTGGATTATGTGGCGCTTTTATTTACGCATATTCATGTGGTGATGGAGCAGATGAATGATTTATCGCGCTCCAGCGCGGCATCGACTCAAGTTTTTGAAATGATTGACAAAGAAGGGAAGGACATCAGCTCCGAGCGATTACCTCAAATCGAAGGCAGGGTCGAATTCGGCGATGTGAGTTTTTATTATAAAGAAGATGAATATGTACTCAAGAATATCAATCTCAAAGCGGAGAAGGGGCAGACGATTGCGTTGGTAGGGCATACCGGTTCGGGCAAAAGCTCAATTATGAATCTGTTGCTCAAATTTTATTCGCCGCAGCATGGAAAGATTACGGTGGACGGAATGGATTTGGCGGACTTGCCGGAGCAGGCGATTCGCGACCAGATGGGCATCGTTTTGCAAGAGCCGTATCTGTTTACGGGAACGGTGCTCAGCAATATCACTTTGGACAAGCCGAATATCAGCAGAGAAACGGCGGAGCGCGCTTTGCAAATGGTCGGCGGCGATGTTGTCACGCGAAATCTCAAGGACGGAATCGATGAGAAGGTGGTGGAGCGTGGAGCGACGCTTTCTTCCGGTCAGCGTCAGTTGATTTCTTTTGCAAGAGCACTAGCGCAGAATCCGAGAATTTTGATTTTGGACGAGGCGACGAGCTCGGTGGATTCGGAGACGGAGCAGATTATTCAAAGCGCGATGAATGTTTTGATGCAGGGCAGAACGACCTTTGTGATTGCGCATCGGCTGTCAACGATCCGCAATGCGGACAGAATTTATTTGTTGGAGAAGGGCAGCGTGATTGAGCAGGGCAATCATGAGGAGCTGATTGCGAAAAAAGGGAAGTACTATGAGATGTATCAAACACAAAACAGCGCTCAAGTGACTGTTGGGTGATTGGAATGTAGAGAGCGTGATACAAAATCACTGTCAGAGAAATGCTTTTTGAAAAATTGAATTCGCGCACTCGAAACCTTCGAGCGTTCTCAAAAAAGACACTTGAGTTACTACGGAATGATTCGGTTTGAGAATCGGGTATTTTTGCCACCCGCTTCAAGCCAAAAAAATTAACTCGCTTTGCTCGAGCAGAATTTTTTTGAGCGCGGCTTGTGCACTTAGTGGAAAATACATCGATTCTCGCACAAGATCATTCCTCCGTAACTCTCGCTAAAGTGAAAGTCAAAGTGGTAGGAATGCCGAGGCCGTTCCAAAATGTGAAGGTGATTTTGTATCTCTGCATTCAAAAAAATCATCCGGCAGAACTCTCGCTAGAGTGAAGATTAAAGTGGTAGGAATGGGATGTAGTATATAGCAAAATTATTATCGAAAATTGTTTTTGGAGAATTGTTTTTTGACAAGTGTTTTGGAAGAACTTTTATTTGAAGGTCGATGTTAAGTATGGAAAGGTGGTCGTATGGCGAAAAAATTGGTGGAGTATTATGATTTGGATTATGCTAAGATGATGGCGGAGAAGTTTTTGTCGGTGGAGGAAAGTTTTCCGGCGGAGCGTTTTGTGGAAATGGCTGCTCAAAATTTGGGTGAGGAATCTTTTTTGCAGCGACAGGATATGTATGTGGATTTGATGATTTCGACATTGGGCGATGATTATGAGAGGAATATCGCTTTGTTTCGAAAGATTTGGGGTGATGAACTGAAGCAGGAGACGGGAATGTTTACGGAGGGTTGGTGGCTTTGGCCGATCAGTCGATATGTGACTCGATTTGCCTGTTCGAATCCGCAGATCACTTATGATTTTCTAAAAGAGTTTACGAAAAGGCATACGGGGGAATTTGCGATTCGGCCGCTTTTGATGCAGAACAATGAGCAAACGATGCAGGTGATGCTTCTGTGGAGCGAGGATGAAAATGTGCATGTTCGTCGGTTGGCGTCGGAGGGCTTGCGTATCGCATTGCCTTGGGCGAACAAAACGACGGCGGGCATTCAGGATTTTGTCTTATACAAAAAAATCTTATCCAATCTTCGTCATGATGCTTCGAAATTCGTACAAAAAAGTGTGGGAAACAATCTGAATGATTTGTATAAATATGATGCGGCTTTGGCGAATGAAATCGTTCAAGAGTGGGAGTCAAAGGAACTCAGCGACGCTTGTCGATGGATTATAAAGCATGGCAAAAGAAGCTTGAAGAAGAAAAAGTAATTTCAAATGCTTTTCAAGCAATTTTGATTGGCAAAAGAGTTTCTTCTATTATATAGTATGTTATAAATCGCAACTTCCGGTTTGCAATCCCAATTTATAATGTAAAACCCAAAGAAAAAATTACAAATCGTGAGTGGAAATCCAAGGTATATCTGAAATTCCGAATAGCGATTGGAATGTGAATGCGCGCCATGCTCATTTCGCGGATGACAAGGAGAATCCAATCTGCGATTGTCAGCGGACTTTCCGGCAATGTGATGGAGAGCATCATTCACAACAAAGCCGTCGACCCGGTTGATTTCATGCATGGAACATTGGAAAAATATAAATTTGTAAAAAAGATTGCAAATAGAAATGATAAGAGCTGCGGCTCTTTTTTTATGTGCAAAAAATTTATGTTGACAAATTGTGAGGGATGGAATATTGTTATATTCAAATATTATAATATAGAAATGTAATTTGAAATTCAGATGCGGTGAGAAAATTTTTGAAAATGGAATCCGAATGCTGAAAAACTGCGTGCAAGCTGCGGAATAATGTAAAAGATTCTGCTCATCGTTTTGGATTTCATATAAAGGAGTCATTATGGACGAAAAAAATATGCAGGATTTCGAGAATGCAGCGAGAAGTCCGGAGGATATGCGAATCATTCAACTGGCGAATGTTCTCAAAGCCATTTCGCATCCGGCGAGATTGTGCATTGTAAAAAAATTATATTTTAACGGCTCTTGCAATGTCGGCTACTTTACAAATTGCATGGGAATTTCTCAATCGAGCGTGTCGCAGCATCTATCCAAAATGCGTGACCTCGGAATTGTCGAAGTGAAAAAGCAGGGGTTGGAAAGCTACTATTCGGTGGTGGATGAAGATATCAAGGAGATTATCAAGTCTTTATTTCAGGAGGAGAAAAATGAGTAAAAAAATAGTGATTGTCGGAGGGGTTGCCGGTGGTGCGACAGCGATTGCACGAATGAGACGATTGGATGAGCAGGCGGAAATCATTTTGCTGGAGCGTGGCGAGTATGTTTCTTTTGCCAACTGCGGTCTTCCATACTATATCGGCGGTGTGATTGCGCAAAGAGAAGCGCTTTTCGTTTCGACACCGGAGGCGATTATGGACAAATACAATGTGGATGTGCGCGTTCAAAGTGAAGTCATCGCGATTGATCGTATCAATAAAAAGGTGGAAGTTAAAAATCTGAAAAACGGCGAAGTGTATCAGCTTCCTTATGACAAGTTGCTTTTATCCACGGGATCGACGCCGATTAAGCCGAATGTGGAAGGTTTTGACGGCAAGAATGTATTTACGCTTTGGAATATTCCCGATACGGACAGCGTGTATGAGTATATCAAGCAAAACAATCCGAAGACGGCGACCGTAATCGGCGGAGGATTTATCGGATTGGAGATGGCGGAGAACTTGGCGCATCGTGGAATTGCCGTAACGGTGGTGGAAAAAGCGAACCAGGTCATGGCGCCGATAGATTATGATATGGCTCAAATTGTGCATGGACATCTTCGCGAAAAAGGAATTGATCTCATCGTAGAGAATGGCGTTCAAAAAATCGAGCATCTTGAATCCGGTTCGACAGTCGTTTTGGAAGACGGAAGAAATGTTCCGGCGGACTTGGTTATTTTGTCAATCGGTATTCGTCCGAACAGCGAGTTGGCGCGAGATGCAAAACTCACACTCAATGAGCGCGGCGGCGTAGCGGTGGATGAATATATGCAGACGGATGATGAAAACATCTATGCGGTCGGCGATATTACACAGATTGAAGATTTCGTTTTGAAGAATAAAACCATGGTGCCCTTGGCGGGACCGGCGAACAAGCAGGGACGAATTGCGGCGGACAATATGATTTTGGGAAAACGCCAAAAATATTCGGGCGCACAGGGAACGAGCGTTGCCAAAATTTTTGATTTGACCGTGGCAAGCACCGGTGCCAATGAAAAAACTTTGCAGAGAATGGGCAAAAAATACGGTGAGGACTATAAGATTACCATCACTCATTCCAATTCGCATGCGGGATATTATCCGGACGCCGGCACGATGGTCATCAAAATCATCTTTGGACAGGACGGCAAATTATTCGGAGCCCAAATCGTCGGATATGACGGTGTCGACAAAAGAATCGATGTGCTCGCGACTTCCCTTCGAATGGGTGCCGATGTGTATGACTTGACGGAGCTTGAGTTAGCGTATGCACCTCCGTATTCTTCCGCAAAAGACCCGGTGAATATGGCGGGCTACACGGCGGTCAACCAACTGGAGGAATTGGTTGAAGTGGCACGAGTTGAAGAATTGGCTGATTTGGATGAAAATACGGTTCTTGTCGATGTGCGCGAGCCGATGGAGCGTGAGATGGGACATATTCCAAATTCGATTTCCGTTCCGCTTGGACAAATCCGAAACAGAATTGGTGAGCTCGACAAGAACAAAAAATATATCGTCAGCTGTGCCATCGGATTGCGCGGATATATTGCGAGTCGTATTTTGAAGCAATATGGATTCCAAGTGAAAAATCTGATGGGCGGCTATCGAAGCTACAGCTATTTTTATGAAAGCGGCAATCAATCAGCGGTTGAAAAATTTGAAGACAGCGGAGTTGCCGGCGCAAAAAAGTCGAATGAGCCAAGCGATGTTTCAAATCATCAGGCGACTAACGGCTCTTCAGCAACGAATAAGACAATCGAGCTCAATGTTTGCGGACTCTGTTGTCCGGGACCGATTGTCGAAGTGTCCAGAGCTTTGGAAAAAATGGAAGATGGCGAAATTTTGCAAGTCATTTCCACCGACCCGGGATTTTACTCGGATATCAGCAGCTGGGCAAACAGTACGGGTAATGAACTCATCGAAAGAAATTCCAAGGAAGGAAAATTCTATGCGATGATTAAAAAAAAACAGCTCAATAAGGAGATAAGCGTCAGTTCTTCAAAAAATCTTCCCTGCAAAGAGAAAACGATGATTGTTTTCAGCGGAGATTTGGACAAAGCGATTGCCTCATTTATCATCGCCAACGGAGCGGCGGCGATGGGGAATAAAGTGAATATGTTTTTCACTTTCTGGGGTCTGAATATTCTTCGCAAAAACGAATCTGTGCCAACTCAAAAGGATTTCATTTCTAAAATGTTCGGCTGGATGATGCCGAGAGGGAGCAAGCGATTAGGATTATCCAAGATGAATATGCTCGGTGCCGGATCGGCGATGATTCGCTCGGTGATGAAGAGTCAGAATGTATATTCGCTGGAGGAATTGATTCAGCAGGCCATAGATGCGGGAGTGAAACTCACTGCCTGTCAGATGTCGATGGATGTGATGGGAATTAAAAAAGAAGAGTTGATAGACGGAATTGAAATCGGCGGCGTGGCAACGATGCTTGAGGACAATGACAATTCAAATATGAATTTATTTATATAATCGATGTTAGGGAGTTTAGGCCGGAAGTAATTCCGGCTTTTTTTGTGCAAATGTTTGCCAAGAGTAATTGCTTATGATAAAATGTAGTCAGGATTCGGTAAATGATTTTAATTTTAAAAATGAATGGAGGCTTTTATGAGCGGAAAACAAATGTTATTTATTGCAGGTATTATTATGTGTATCGTTGGAGGACTTGGGATTTTTGGACTTGCTGTACTCGTTTTGGGTATTGGATTCGTTAATGGAGGAATGGGTTTCTTGGCATTGTTAATTGCACTTATCCCGTTGGCGCTTCAAGCATTATATATTTATTTAGGCTATCTGGGAATTCAGACTTCCAAAACGGGATATGGAATCGACCGCTGCATATTGATTGGAAAAGTTCTAATCGGCTTGCAGATTTTTTCGACGGTAATAGCGATATTTTCCGAGAAGGGGATCAATCCGCTTGGAACCATTCTTTCTTTTGCGACCATCATTTTGTATCTGTTCGGAGCAGGGAAGATGCAGGAGGAAGAAGCGAATTACTAATTTGAGAGACGACTTATAGAATGAAAGAGAAAATATGAAAAACTTACGAAAAAAGATAGCGGCTTACAGCCTGCTGATTGCGGGGTTAAGTACGGTCTTGGTATTTTGTAATGCCACCATGCCGATGGTTATCAAAAAGATTACCGATGCGCTGATGGTAAAGGACTATACCGATATCAATCAATATTTTATGGAATTTGTTTTGCTGATAATATTAGTGTTGATTGCGGAATTCTGTAACAAGATATCTTATAAAAAATATCAAAAATCATTGTATTTATCTCTTCGGAAATTGTTGGTGCGCGGCATTTTGTTAAAAGGGAAAAAGGTTGAAAATCCTCAGGAATTGTATTCCGTCTACAATAATGAAATCGGAATGGTTGTTGAGGATTATTACAAATTGATTCCCCACATATTTTTTCAAGTGCTGTCGATTTTATGGTATATGGCGCTGTTGTTCAAATTGCATGTTGGGGTTGCGATAACAATTTTGCTCAGCAATATCATCAGCCTTTTGTTGCCGTATTTATTTGAAGGAAAATTACAACGGTATCGAAATGAAAGCGCGACGGGGCTGCGCCGACTCAATCTGGCTTTTCACGATGTGGTGGAAGGTCTCTCCGCCATCAAAAGCTACTTGCTTGAAAAAAGAATCGAAGACGGCATTTCGGAGCAATCGCTTCGACAACAGGAATCGGACTATGCTTACGGATTCCAAACCGCTGTTTTGCATTGCTCGGTCGGACTGTGTCAATTCGCGACACAGTTTCTCATCGTATTTTTGATTGCCAAGAGCATTATGGCGGGCAAGACGACCGTCGGAACATTTTTGGCGGTGTTTCAATTGTCCGATCTGCTGACTTATCCGATTATCTCGGTTTCGGAAGAGATTATCAGCGTGTTTTCGACTCGTTCGATTAAAAAGAATCTGTTCGAGTGGATGGATGACAAAGATTTTGCCGAAGTGGCGATTCAAAAAGTCGAGCATATTGAATTCGACAAGGTTTCCTTTGCTTACAGCGAAAACAAAGTGATTATGAAAGATTTTTCCTTCGACTTCGAGTTTCCGAAAAAATATTTGATTATCGGAGCCAACGGTGCGGGAAAATCGACTTTGCTCAAATTGTTGTTCGGTGAAATGGAAAATTACGAGGGAGCTATTCGCATCAACGGAAAGGATATTCGTCAATTTCCGGATTTGGCGAAGAGCATTTGGTTCACATGGCAAAATTCCTATCTGTTTCAAGCCGATATCACGCAGAATATCACTTTGTTTCAACCGACGGATGCCGCTCGAATTGAAGAATTGCTCGCCAAGGTCAATTTGGAAAAGGAGCTTATTGAAAATCGTAACGAAAATCTCAATGAGATGAGCCTGACGATTTCCGGAGGCGAAAAACAAAAAATCATCGTCGCCAGAGCATTGCTGCAAGCGCGAAGCTTCATCGTTTTTGACGAAGCAATCAGCAATGTGGACAGATATTCCTGCGATTTGATTGAAAATCTGATGCTTGAAGAAAAGAATTTCGGCTTCATTCATATTGCGCATCATTTCAGCGAAGAAAATAAAGCTCGTTACGATGCGGTGATTGAATTTACGGGCGATGACATAAAAATAGTAAATCGATAGAAGATGGCTTTGCCATCTTTTTGTCTATGAAATTTTGACGATAAGTGATATAATTTAAAAAGATTTTTGATGCAGCTCATCGGACAAATGATGGGTTGGGAGAATCCGAATAATTGTGGGATTTTATTGGATTGGTATGGAACCTGTTATAGAAGGAGATAAAATGTATTTAGCGGATAAATTGGAGAAAGAGCCGTCTTTTTCATCGGAAAATAAAAAGTTGTTGGAAGAGACTGTTGCCGGCATCGAGCCGGCATGCGAAGAATATCGAAAGAAGGCTCAAGATAGACAAAATATCTTGGTGAAGCCGCCCGGCTCGCTCGGAAAATTGGAAGATATCAGCATCAAATTGGCGAGTATTTATCGTCAGCAATTTTATGAGACCAATCCGAAAATCGTATTGGCTTTCGGTGCGGACCATGGAATTTATGAAGAAGGAATCAGCACACAGCCGCAGGAAGTTACCGCACTCGCATTTGCCAATTATGCGAAAGGGATTTGCTCCATCGGCGTGTTGTCCAAATTGATGGGCAGCAAGGTAATTCCTATCGATGTCGGTATCAATTCGGATGCGACGATAGACGGGGTGGAGAATCAAAAAATCCGAAAAGGCACTTCGAATTTTGCAAAAGGGCAGGCGATGACGAGGGACGAGGCGATTTTGTCGATAGCGCTCGGCATTCGAATTGCCGAGGAGCACATCGAAAAAGGAATTCGAGTAATCGGTCTCGGAGAGATGGGAATCTGTAACACTTCACCAAGTTCCGCCATCGTATCGATTTTGAGCGGTCATCCCGTTGAAGAGGTGACGGGACTTGGGGCGGGAACGACGCTGAGCGGACTGGAGCACAAGGTCAACACGATCCGAAAAGGAATCGATTTGAACAAACCCGATCCCAATGACGGCATCGATGTGTTGTCGAAGGTCGGCGGATTTGAAATCGGTGCATTGGTCGGCGTGATGCTCGCCTGTGCGCACAAAAAAATTCCGGTCGTGCTCGACGGATTTATTTCCTATGCGGCGGCTCTGATTGCGCAAAGTCTTTGTGCAACCGTTACGGACTATATGCTCGCCTCGCACAAATCGGCGGAACCGGCATCGGCGATTGCGCTTGAAAAATTGGGACTTTCGGCATCGCTGGATATGAATATGCGATTGGGCGAAGGCTCGGGCGCCGCGATTTTCTTCGGCATCATCGATGCGGCGAATGAGGTTTACACCAAGGTGGCGACCTTTGACAATTCGGGCGTACCGATTGAAGGCTGCGAAGTGAAGAATTGATTTCGCTCAAATTTTGGTCATGATAAAGATTTGAAATCGGATAGGAGAAATTATGGATTTTATGCAAAGATATGAGCAATGGCTCAACTCATCCGTAATCGATGAGAAAACAAAAGAAGAATTAAGAGCGATTGAAAAGGATGAGAATGAAATCAGAGAGCGCTTTTATACGGACTTGGAATTCGGAACGGCGGGATTGCGCGGAAAGATGGGAGCCGGCGCGAACCGAATGAACGAATACATCATCGCCCGAGCGACCGATGCTTTTGCCAAAGTGATTTTGGAAGAGGGAGAGGCCTTTGCAAAACGCGGTGTCGTGATTGCGCATGACCCTCGAATCGGCAGCAAGGATTTTGCGTTGACGGCGGCTTTGGTATTTGCGTCCAACGGAATCAAGGCTTATCTTTTTGAAGATTTGCGTCCGACGCCGGAGCTGAGTTTTTCGGTGCGTCATCTGAACTGTGCGGCGGGAATCAATATTACAGCGAGCCACAATCCGAAAAATTACAACGGTTACAAGGTGTATTGGGAAGAAGGCTCTCAAATCAAGGACGATATTGCTAATCGAATTTTGGCTCAGATTTCCAAATTGGAGCGATTCGAAAAGGTGGAATATCTCTGTCGTCGCGACATCTATACGAAGGATTGGGCGCTGAAAAACAATTTGCTTGAATACATCGGCAAAGAGGTGGACGATGCGTATATCGCAGCGGTGAAATCCCTTTCGCTCAATGATGAAGAAGTTGACAAGTCTGTAAAAATCATCTATACGCCGCTGAACGGAGCGGGCAATATTCCGGTTCGACGCGTGTTGAGCGAGCGTGGCTTCGAAAATGTATATGTGGTCAAGGAGCAGGAGATGCCGGACGGAACTTTCCCGACCATCGAATATCCGAATCCGGAAGACCTTCGAGCATTTGAATATTCGTTGCGTTTAGCGAAAGAAGTCGGCGGCGAGTTGCTCATCGCGACCGACCCGGATTGTGATCGTATTGCAATCATCGTCAAGCACAAAGACGAGTATGTTCCGCTCAACGGCAATCAAGTCGGCTATATTTTGGTGCATTATATTTTGTCACAGATGGCGGCAAAAAATCAAATTTGGGAGGACGCTTTGATTGTCAAATCGATTGTGACTTCGGATTTGGGCGCGAAAATTGCACAAAAGTATCAGGTGCCGACCAAGACGGTGTTGACGGGCTTCAAAAATATTTCGGGCGTTCAAAATGAATTGGATAAAATCGGCAAAGGTAAAATGATCATGGGCTGGGAAGAGTCCATCGGTTATGCAGTGGGTACTTTCGTGCGTGATAAGGACGGCGTGTCGGCGAGTATGTTGTTTGCCGAACTTGCCGGTTATTATAAAAAGCGCAATATGACTTTAATCGATTTGCTGGAAGAATTGTTCGAAGAATTCGGCTATCATTTGGATGATACGGTTTCCATTGTGCTTGAAGGAATCGAGGGGCAAGAAAGAATCGCGCGCATGATGTCGGAATACCGAAAAATATATCCGACAAAAATCGGCGATATGAAGCTTAAAAAGTATTTGGATTATAAAATCAGCGAAGAAATTGATGTGGAGAGCGGAGAAAAAACGGTCATCGATGTCGAAAAGCAGAATGCCCTCAAATTTATAATGGACGATACGAGTTGGTATGCGCTTCGTCCGTCCGGAACGGAGCCGAAGATAAAAATTTATATGAATACGGTCGGAAAAACGAGAGAAGATGCCGAGCAAAAATTGGAGCAAATGAAAACTCAAGTTGTTTCGATGATTCGCGAAATCAAATAAAGAAGGCCGTGCGGGGCGAAATTCGTTCTGCACAGCTTTTTTATTTTCAGTCGAATCAAAGATTGCCATGCAGATTATAAAATAAGCTTTATCATCTATTCTTTTTTGAAAAAGCGCCGATAATTGTACAGGTTGTAAATCCCTTCTTCATTTTGTGATTTAAAGTTGATGATAAAAAAGCGAATTGGGGTATAAATGCTATACATTAAAGGATTTGATTTTGACAACGGGAGAAAAAGATGAAAAATATAATTAAATGGGCTGTTTTGTTGCTTGCGGTGCTATTCATATCCGCAGGAGGTGTCTATTGGTATCTCGATGGAGCATCGTTTCAAGAGATAAAATCACCGGTCGCGCAAAATATAGAAGAAATACCGAGCCCGCCGAAGCCGGAAAAACCGGTTGAAGAGCAGTTTGAGGCAAAAATTTTGCCGAAGTTTGAAGAGATGTATAAACAGAATAACGACTTGGTCGGTTGGATTAATGTGCCCAACACGATGATTGATTATCCGATTTTGCAAGCGGAGGACAATGACTATTATCTGCATCGTAACTTTGAGAAAAAAAAGGTATTTGAAGGGATTCCCTTTATGGATTTCCGAAATGTTTTAGGCCCCGAACTTCACGACAACACTTTGATTTACGGCCACAATATGGGAGTCAAAGGAACGATTTTTACGGAGCTGATGCGATATCAGAACATCGATTTTTACAAAAAGTCGCCGGTCATCAATGTCGATACGCTCTATGATGAAGGACAGTGGAAGGTTATAGCGGCATACGAAGCCAATACGGAGCCGCAGTTCGGCGAAGTCTTTGAGTATTACAATTTTGTCGTCGCGGAAACGCAGGAGGACCTGGATTGGTACTTGGATGAAATCAAAAAAAGAAGTTTTTATACAACGGATGTGGATGTCGAACTGGGCGATAAGCTCGTGACGCTGCAAACCTGTGTCAATGACAAATATGAAACCAAGCTCGTGGTTGTAGCGAGACGAGTTCGCGAAGGAGAAAGCGCTGCGGTGGATGTTGAAAAGGCAGTCACAAATCCGAATCGCCTGTTGCCGAGAGCGAAATAGAAAAGTGCGCCGAAATCTCTGTAAGAGAGTTTCGGGGCATTTTTTGTTTGCAAATAAGAATTTGACGGTTGACATTATCTATTGAATGTTTTCAGGCTGCCGATATACTAATAGCGACTTTTGAATTTAGCAACATGAAAGGAGTCTTGTATGAAAAATTACAAATTAAAAGGAGTGGCTATTGTAGCATGTCTTGTGCTTGCAGGAAGCGTGGCACAATTTGCAGAGAGTATCGAGCATCAATCCGATAATGGTTTGCTCGATGTGGAGCTGGCGAAGGAAGAGATGATTTTTGAGAACGACATCGCCCTTTCATCCGGCGGAAAAACAACCAATCTGAAATCGGGGGGCGGAATTGCCGGAACGGTCAATGTATCCGCACCGGGAGTAAAAACTTATGAAAAGGATGGGAGCGTGATTGACGCATCCGACATTGCAAAAGGTTATGTCATCATCCGAAATTCAACCAGTTCCAAACGATTAAAAGTTCAGATTATCAAAGGAAGTTCCACCTACAATTATGATTTGAAAAATGGTGGCATCAATGAAATTTATCCATTGCAACTTGGCGATGGAAGCTATAAGGTGCGCGTGATGGAGAACACTTCGGGAAACAAATATATCCCATTGCTTGAGCAAACCATTGATGTGAAGCTCAATAACAGCTTGAGTCCGTTTTTGCAGCCGAATCAATATGTAATGTACGGTTCGAATTGGCGAATCGTTGCAAAGGCGAATGAGCTGACGAAAGGGAAAAAAACCGAAGCGGAAAAAATCGCGGCGATTTACGATTATATCATTAAGAATATAAAATACGATAAACACAAGGCGAATACGGTTCAGCCGGGCTATTTGCCGAATATCGATGAGACATTGACGAGCGGAAAAGGAATCTGCTTCGACTATGCGGCATTGATGTCGGGAATGTTACGCTCGCAAGGAATTCCGACGAGATTGATTGTCGGGACCGTTTCTCCGAACGATATCAATCATGCATGGAATGAAGTGTATCTGAAGGACAAGGGATGGGTCAGCGTCAAAATTCAATTCGAAGGCTCGACATGGAATCGCATGGACTCAACTTTCGCAAGCTCCGGAAATTCCGGCATCGAAAGTTTTATCGGAAATGGTTCCAACTATACGGGACTTCGTTTGTACTAAGAGGTGCGTATGAAAATGAGAGCAGTTTTGACACAGGATGAGCTCATTCTGTTTTGTAAAGAGATGTACTTGATTTTGAGCTCTTCCATCAGTATTGTGGAAGGACTCGAATCCGTCATTGAAGGCATGCCGAACAAGGAGGCACAAAAAGCATTGCGTGTTTCTTTGGTGGAGCTGGAGTGCAACAAGCCTCTATCCTATGCGTTGGATATGAGCAATCTGTTCACGCCTTATATGATTTCGATGATTGAAATCGGAGAAAAGACGGGCAAGGTTGACCAGGTGATGGATTCGCTTGGAAAATATTATGAAAAAGACCAAATGCTCAAGAAGCAAATCAAATCCGGAACGGTTTATCCGCTCGTGATTGCGGGAATGGTAACCGTCATCATCGGCGTGATGGTGACCAAGGTGCTTCCGATTTTTGCCAATGTATTTGAAAACTTGGGCGGAAATATCCCGAGCTCGGTGGACTTTGTCACCGGCGTCGGACGATTTATCGTCGGTTTGGTACTGCTTGCCTTTGTCATGGTTTTGGTGACGGTGGCGAGTATCTTCCTATTATATAGAAGCGAAGAAGGTCGTGAAAAAGCACGCAAATTCTTTTTGTCGATGCCGAAGCTGAGCAATATTTATCAGAGTTATCAAACGGCACAGTTTGCCAACTCGCTGTCTTTGTTGGTGTCTTCGGGCTACGATTTACACAGCGGCTTGGAACTTACCGAAAAGATTATTGAGGATAAGTCGTTCAAAGAGCGTATCAAAACCGCGCTCAGTCAATTGGATGCGGGCGAGCCGCTTTACAGAGCTTTCGAGCAGATGAAAATCTTTAAGGGGATTCATTCGCAGGTACTCAAGCTTTCGGTTCAGACCGGACATTTGGATTCCGTATTGGCGGAGCTGTCCGACAAATATACGAGCGAAGTCGATGAGTCCATCAGCACATTGATTGGAGTAATTGAGCCGACGCTTGTCGGAGCGACTTCCTTTATCATCGGCGGGATTTTGTTGACGGTGATGTTGCCGCTTATCAGCATTATGTCTTCCATCGGGTAGGTGCGTTATGAGCAAAAGAAAATGGATTTTGCCGATTACGACCTTTTGTGTACTCGTGATGATTATTGCGCATTTGACGGGTATGATTTCTCATAAATCCACGATTGAAAATGCAATCGTTGTCGAGAAAAATATTCGCAAGGCGGCGATTGCCTGCTATGCCATCGAGGGTTCTTACCCGCAGGAGATTGATTATCTCGAAAAAAATTACGGTTTGCTTTTGGACCACAGTCAGTATGTTATCAGCTATGAGAGCGTCGGTTCAAATATTATGCCGGCGATTGCGGTGGTACCGGTCGGCACTTATCATTTTGACAATGAATGGAGTGTGAAATAATGGGCAGGAAATTTCGATTTACGCTGTCGCTCTTTCGATTTTTGGTAATGTTTACCTTCGTGCTGATTTCGACGATGCTCATCATCATCGGAAGTCAGCTTTACAGCAATATTACCAAGACGATGGACAATAATTTTGTTCTCCGAACGGCGAGCGGATATATTGCCAACAAAGAGCGCGAATACGGTACGACCTTGAAAGTGGAAGAGGATATGCTCATTTTCTATCCGATTTTGGATGAGGAGCAATATATTTGCCGGGTGTATGCGGTGGATGGAAAATTGATGGAGAGTCTGGTGCCGGTCGGTTATGATTTTACAATCGGCGATGGCGAATTGATTGCGCCGATTGATGAATTTGAAATCGTTCATGCCAATGGAAGAGTCCAATTGAAAATGGGATTTGCGGGAAATTATGTAACAAAAATATTGAGGGAGAGTGCTTATGGAAAAGAAAAAATCGTATAGTTTTTTTATTTCGGCGCTCATTTCCTTATTCAGTTTTATTTTTGCAGTAGCGATGGCTCTGCTGCTTTTTGCTAATGCCGGAGAATACAGTCATGCGAGTGAGAACAAGACCTTAGCGTTAGCACTGTCTCAAGAGCTGCTTGAGGAGCAAAAGGAAAAAATCGAGCAGATGAACGATTGGGATTTGAAATTGCTTGCAAAAGAGGCAAAAGTAACCGAAGAGAATCATAGAAAACAATGGGATGGGGAGGAGCGCATCTTTTCTTCCCGAATCACATTGTCGGGAAAACAAAAAGAGAATGGGATTTTAATTTATATAGAAGTCAAGGTGGATGGCGACAAATTAAATGGGGAAAGTGAAAATATCATCCACGTGAGCACAAAAATGTATCGAAATATGTAGGTAGAAGTATGGAAAAGGTAAGCGGATTTATTCTGCCGATTGGAATTGCATTGGTCGTTCTCGTCTATACATCGCTCGGCATGTTGTCCTATTCAACCGCCAAAGCCGATGACGGGTTTGCTAATCGTAATATTGAATACAATTTGCAATATTATAAAGTAGAAGGTGAGTTTGCCGCTGCAATTTCTGAAATAGACAATATATCGCAACGCGGCGATAAAAAATATATAGAAAAAATCAGCGGTTATGCAAGCACGATAAAAAATCTTGAAGTATTGAGCGAGGGCGAAGATTATGTAGAGCTTTTATTTGTGGAGCCCATCAGCGAGAATGTGCTGTTCAAAGGGCACTTTTTTGCTTACGAAAACAAAGAACCGGAAGTAATAGCGAAAGGACTCGCTAATGTCGAAGAATGGGAGCAGAAATATTTGGCACTCTGGAAAGGAACGGAAGATGAAAATTAGAGAAATCCTGGCGGATGCCATTAAGAAAAAGGCATCGGATATTCTAATTGTCGCAGGATGCAATCTTGCATTTAAAATTAACAATCAGGTCGTCGAGCAGGAAGGGATTCGGCTGATGCCTGACAATACAAAAGCTTATATCAGTGATTTATATGAAATTGCGAATCGCTCGTTTGAAAAGCTTGAGAGCAAAGGAGATGATGACTTTTCTTTCTCTATCAGCGATATCGGGAGATTCCGTTGTTCAGCGTATAAACAAAGGGGCTCGCTTGCGGCCGTTCTTCGAGTGGTCAGCTTTCAGCTTCCATCTCCGGAAGAGCGACAGATTCCTAAAGCGGTTACTGATTTATATAATGTAAAAAAAGGCTTGGTGCTCGTGACGGGCTCGGCCGGCGCAGGGAAATCGACCACGCTGGCTTGTATTGTGGACAAAATTAACAAAAATCGATTTGGGCACATCATTACGATAGAAGACCCGATTGAATTTGTTCATCGTCATGACAAGAGCATCGTCAGCCAACGGGAGTTGGAGCATGATACGCTCAGCTATCAGAATGCGCTTCGAGCAGCGCTCAGACAGGCTCCGAATGTAATTTTAATTGGGGAGATGCGCGATTTTGAAACCATTCAAACCGCGATAACCGCATCGGAGACGGGGCAACTTGTTCTATCGACGCTTCATACGATTGGTGCGGCAAAAAGCATCGACCGTATTATCGATGTGTTTCCGGCAGAGCAGCAACAGCAGGTGCGAGTACAATTGGCGATGGAGCTGCAAGCGGTCGTTTCGCAACAACTTATTCCGGCTATTGATGGGGGTCTGGTGCCGGCATTTGAGATTATGTTCGTGAACAATGCGATACGCAACATGATAAAGGACAGCAAAATCAATCAAATTGATAATGTAATTCAATCTTCGGGGAATGAAGGGATGGTTACGATGGACAATTCGATTATTGACTTGTACCAAAAGGGAAGAATTACAAAAGAAAATGCGCTGCGATATTGTATCAACTCGGAATTTGTAAAACGAAAGATAGATGTTTAGGGATGATTTTTGTCATAGGAATAAGGTTAGAAAAATGATTTACAATGAAAAGAAACTAGTAAAAAGAATTTTATCGATAGGGATGGCTTTTATCCTGATATTTTCCAATACGCATTTGGAAACTTATGCGGCAGGTAACGAGCCGATTCTAACAGTAAATAACAGGGAATACAATCTTCCTCTAAAAACTTCCTCCCAAAGCGCTCCGGTTCTGCCGGAAGGGTTATCTTGGAATAAGTCGGAAGAATTACTCATAATGAACAACTATGTCGGCGGAGCGATTGAAATTGTAAATTATGGGAGTAGATTCTCAGGGATAGGAAATTTTACGATTGAGCTCATAGGAGAAAATAATATTTCTTTTATTTCCGGGGAAGATTATGGAGGCTTTCTCTCAAACAATCACATTACTTTTAAAGGAAACGGCAGTTTAAAATTAAATATGATAGAAAGAGAAAAAGCTAGTAGCATATTTAGAGCGATTAGAGTCAACGGCGGTGACCTTATTCTGAAGGATAATGTGCATTTAGAAATTTATATGCATGCGCAAAGGATAGACTATTTTGAAGCGATTGATGTCAGTACACTTGAGGTTAAGGATGATGCAAAGATTGTGATTGACGCCCGAGGAAAGAAGGTCGTCGGCATGCGTAATATATTGATAGTAAACAATAATGCCAGCGTAGATATAAGGGTAAAGGGAGAGCAGAAGACAATCGGCTGGCAAACACCGCTTACTACAGGTGCTGGCAATGCAATGAAAATAGAAACAAACGGGGAGTTTAATATCGAGTCGGAGTCAACCGGCGGTGTTGCTTTGGCAATCGACAATGCGAGGAGAAATCCCCGTAAGAGTGATCCTGACAATACACCTGTTCATATTAAATCCGGCTATGTTCAGCTGAAATCAAAATCGCCGCTTCCGGAATCCAAAGCAATCGCCAAGCCTCTTGCCGGCAAAGGAAATTTTGCGTATTCTTTTACCGGAGAAAATTCAGAGGTTGAAAAATACGCACCCGTAAGGCTGACATCGCCTTTTCATATTGCAACGGCAGGCAATCGAAGCGATGAATTGGAAAATAACGACAGCATATTGTTGGGAGTCGTACCAAGTAACAGAAATTATATTGTTTTAGGCGTTGATTTTTTCAATGAAGAAGTGACTTGGTCGATTTCCGGTCATTATTCGAGGGACACAAAGATTGAGAACGGTTTGCTCACAATCGGGAACGATGAACGAAAAACAAGAATTACCGTTTCTGCGCGTCACAAAAGAGAGAACACCACAGTAACCAAAGTTTTTCAAGTCATTCCCAAAGCAACCTTGCGTTTTGAAGCGAAAGAATACGGAAGTTTTGAAGGGCAGACGGAGAAGATAAAGGAAACTCGTGTTTTAGCTGAAACACCGAATGCACTGAAAGAAGGCGATATTCCAACTCCGGTGGCGGATGTCGGGGCTGAGTTTATTGGATGGAATCGGGAGCTTCCAAATAGGAATACCATTTTTAATCAAACTGAAAAATATCAGTATGAAGCCCTATTCAGAAAGAAAGAATATCTTATCACAAAAGATGTTCCGGAGTCTCTTGATATAAATATTGTCGTAAAGGAAAAAGATACACAAAGAAATAAATCAGAGAATGAAGCAATTCATTATAATGATATTATAGAACTTCAAATAAAACCCAAAGATAAAAAACAGCATGTTCTCCACTCGGTAGTTGTTAAAAGAAAAAGCAATGATGAAATTATAAAGAGATTCAGCATAAATCTCTCCGGCGAGGTTACAGATTCTTTTATCATGCCGGCGGAAAATGTAGAAATCCAAGCGGTATCGGAGAAAAAAGGGTATACTATTTCAAAGCAAAAAGCAAAGGGTGTAACAATTCAGGTTCCGCAGAGCGCAAAAAACGGGGACAAGGTTCTTGTTTCGGCAAATTCGGAAGATGCGAAGAAATACGAAGTGAAGCAGATTTTAGTAACGAAAGAGAATGGCGAGTTGGTAGAACCTTTAGAGCAAGTCGATGGAAATACTCGATTTACGATGCCTACGGAAAATGTAAATGTTACTGCAAAAGTGAAATATTTGATTGATACTCATCTACTCCCTTCCGAAGATGTGAAAGTAATGGTGAATTCCAAGACGGAGACTGTGAAAGCATTACCCGGGGAGAAGATTCAAATTGACTTGAGGATAAAAAAGCCGAAGCTGAAAGCTATCGAAAATATTGTTGTAAAAGATAGCGCAAATCATGTCATTGCAGTAAATTATCTAAACGATGAAAAGACATCAGCTGAATTTATAATGCCACAGGATACGGTATCGGTAACAACAACTTTGCAAAACAAACCGATTATAGTTGAAAGAATCGGCGATGTTCATTTGGGTAAAAAAATTTATGCCGCAGGTGAAAATTTGTCCATTCAGGATATGACGGCAAATATTCAACTCTCTGATGACACGAGCAAAATAATCAGCTTACAGGATTTTTCGGCGAATGGAATTGAGATGCTGCTGATTTCAAACAAAGGGTCTCAAGAACAGAGCATTGTCATTCAATTGAATGATATCATAACCCTGAACCGAAATCACACAAAGATTGTGCTGAAGTATCGTGGACAAATGATGAAAGAAATTCCAATTACGGTCGGCGATGCGAAGGTCAATAATCTATCTATTGAAGGAACCGTCAGAACAGAATATGCCGCCGGCGAGCGATTGGACTTCGGCAATGCCAAACTGGTAATTCGTAAAACCGACGGCAGCCAAGAAAAAGTATTGCTCAATGCGTTATCGAATGAGTATACGATATCGCCAAGCAAAACAACAGGACTGCAAAAAGGTGCTAGCGAAATTGTAATAACGCATACGGGAACACAGACAAGCCACCGAATTCCGATTACGGTCGGAGATGCGAAAGTCAACAATCTGTCCGTAGAAGGAGATTTCAAAAAAAGTTATGCCGCCGGCGAGCGACTGGACTTCGGCAATGCCAAACTGGTAATTCAAAAAACCGACGGCAGCCAAGAAAAAGTATTGCTCAATGCGTTATCGAATGAGTACACGATATCACCAAACAAAACGGCAGGACTTCAAAAAGGCAATCGAGAAATTGTAATAACGCATACGGGAACACAGACGAGCCATCGAATTCCAATTACGGTCGGAGATGCGAAAGTCAATAACCTATCTATTGAAGGAGATTTTAAGAAAAATTATGCCGCAGGCGAGCGACTGGATTTCGGCAATGCCAAACTGGTAATTCAAAAAACCGATGGCAGCCAAGAAAAAGTATTGCTCAGTGCGTTATCGAATGAGTACACGATATCGCCAAGCAAAACGACAGGACTGCAAAAAGGCAATAGAGAAATTGTAATAACGCATACGGGAACACAGACGAGCCACCGAATTCCAATTACGGTAGGCGATGCGAAAGTCAACAATCTGTCCGTAGAAGGAGATTTCAAAAAAAGTTATGCCGCCGGTGAGCGATTGGACTTCGGCAATGCCAAATTGGTAATTCGTAAAACTGATGGAAGCGAAGAAAAAGTATCACTGAACAATTTGCCGAGTGAGTTTACTATCACGCCGAGCAAAACGGCAGGTCTTCAAAAAAGCGATAGAGAAATTGTAATAACGCATACGGGAACACAGACGATCCACCGAATTCCAATTACGGTCGGAGATGCGAAAGTCAATAACCTATCTATTGAAGGAGATTTTAAGAAAAATTATGCCGCGGGTGAGCTATTGGACTTCGGCAATGCCAAACTGGTAATTCAAAAAACCGACGGCAGCCAAGAAAAAGTATTGCTCAATGCGCTATCGAATGAGTACACGATATCGCCAAGCAAAACAACAGGACTGCAAAAAGGTGCTAGCGAAATTGTAATAACGCATACGGGAACACAGACAAGCCACCGAATTCCGATTACGGTCGGCGATG
>JBGZSM010000060.1:0-3226 GCA_041853585.1 Filifactoraceae bacterium | reverse complement strand
GGCAGGGATTTTTTTTCATTGGAGCGAAATTGTGTTTTGAAATGCTTTATGATATACTGGTTTCAATGTAAGGCTTTGGGAAATTTTAATGATTTGTCGATAATTTGATTTGCAATCGCATGGGAGGTTCTTATGATTTTTGTCTTGTTTGTCCTTTCGTTTTTGACCTGCGTCATCGGGGAGGCTCTCAAAAAACAACAGACGCTTTTTGTCGTTGGCTCTTCGGTCGCATTGGGGGCACTTGCAAATATTTTGATTGCGGAGTTTTTGATGAACGGAGAAGTCACTTTCGATTTAGGAACATTATTCACAATCGGTTGTCTGGCGATTCATATCGTTTATAAAGTAGAGCAAAAAAATGGACAGACAAAGGACGAAAATCCGAATGAGGAAACGAAAGTCATTGAAAAAGAGTAGGTAGAGAGATGTTTCGAATTGCAATTTGCGATGACCACATGAATGTGTGCAGCGAGATTGAAAAAATTATTTTACAAATGGAGAAAAATATCAGCGAGGCGTTGGATGTCGAAGTGTTTTACTCGGGGGAAAGTCTGCTCAAAAGCATTCAGACCGAAGGCGCGTTCGATGTAATTTTTTTGGATATTGAGCTTGGAAAAATCAACGGCGTCGAGGTCGGACATATCTTGCGTGACGGACTGGAGGACTACCACACCAAAATCATATACATTTCGTCCAAAAATACATACGACAGACAGCTTTTTGAGGTGCAGCCCTTCTTGTTTTTGGCAAAACCGCTGAGCGAGGAGCAAATCGTTCAGTCGATGGAGCGGCTGATTAGAGTTTTGAACAAGGAAAATAAGAGCTTTTCTTTCAAAATGTCCGGACAAAATGTGAAGATTCCATACAAAGAGATTTTGTATTTTGAAGGGATGGGCAGAGAGATTCGTTTGGTGACCGGCAAGACGGAATATCGTTTTTATTCACAGCTTAAAGATATTGAGAAACGGATTCCCGATTTTTTTCTGAAACCGCACCGCTCCTACATTGTCAATTATGAGCATATTGTTTTTTTCAAATATGAAGAATTTAAAATGTCCAATGGAGAGATTATTCCAATCAGCCAAAGTAATCGCAAAGAGATGAGAGCTTTCCAGATGGAGTATGAGCAAAGGAGATTGCAGCATGAATAAAGATGATTTTGTGCCGAGCATGAAGAATAAAAAACCGATATTGCCGATCAGCTACCGGTTGGGACTGGGAATCGTTCCGCTTTTTTCGCTGATTGTATGGATTCTGCTCTATACGATGGCTTCGTCTAATGTTGAAGGATGGTTGGTTATCCTTTTGCTCTATCTTTTTTCTTCGGTTCAGAAAACTTCGCTGCTTGTGTTTTTACTCATTACCATTCTCCTGAATATCGCTAACTTTTATTTTTACAAACAAACGGTGCGAGCGGTGTATCAGGAAGGGCAACAAAATTTGCTTGACCAACAGAATGAATACTATGACAAGCAACTGGAAATCATGCAGGATTATATGCAGGATATTGCCAAGGTCAGACATGATATCAAAAATCATCTGCTCGCCATCGAATCTTATAAGGAGCAGGACAAAATAGAGGCTTTCAGTCGTTATTTGGATTCGGTGAAAATCAAAGTGGAGGGTAGGCAGCTCTACTCTCAAACGGGGAATTCGGTCATCGACAGCATCATGAATTACAAATTGGGAACGCTCAAGGACGATGTGGATTTGGTCGTGGATATCCGAGTGCCGAGCGAAATTTCCGTCAGCGATTTTGACATGACGACAATTCTGGGGAATCTGCTCGACAATGCGATTCGTGCGGTTGAAGAAACCAAGGGCAACAAAAAACTCTCTTTTGCGATGCAGTATCGACAGGGAAGACTGGTTATCGAGGTTTCCAATTCCTATGAGAAATTACTCCAATCCAAGAGCGAGGGCTATGTCACGACCAAAAGAAATCGTAAAAATCATGGATTTGGACTTAAAAATATTCAAGATACGGTTCGGAAATACAATGGCACGATGAGCATCCATCATACACAGGAAATTTTCAGCGTTCAGATTTTGATGTTTGTCGGCTAAGGCGGTTTGACTTCGGCCGCCTTTTTTGCTGAAAGAATTTCTCGGATTCGGACTCTTGTTTTTAGAAGCGCTTTCGATACAAAAAAATACCTTATTCAATACAAGATACGGCATGATGAAAAAGAATATATATAATAGAAGAAACACCATCGTAAAAAGTCAAAATAAATTTAAAAAGGAGACATTATGCAAAAGGAGCGCTCGCAGTTATATTATTATCGCAAGATGATGTCCTATATCGGTCCGTATCGAAAAAAGCGGAATCGACTTTTGTTTTGGAGCTCTGTTGCGACGACGCTTGAAATCGCCTTTCCATACCTGTTCGCGCAAATGATAAATATGGTGCAGCAGGGAATTCAGCTGTCGAGCATTTTTAAATATGGTGCACTGTTGTTCGGCGTAAGTATTACGCTCAGCTTTCTCAATGCAAGGCAGAATTTCAATTCCCAAGTTTACGGGATACAGTTTATCAATTATTTTCGCACGCTGATGCTCGATGCGGCTTTTGAAAAAGAAATGCAATTTTACCGAAATACGGATGAAGATTTTTCATCCCGAATTATGCAAGAGACCGCGTTGATGGGAAGTCATATCAGCGTGAGCTTTCCGATTTTGTTTATGAATACGGTACAGATTCTCGTAATGCTCCTGTTTATGTTCAGTATGTCGGTCAAACTTGCGCTGATTACTTTGATTATACTGCCGATTTATTTTGTTTTCTTCAATCGAATCAATTTCAAATTGCGAGAAAGCAGCGAAAAAGAAAGAGAGAGCTATACCAATTTTGCGGGAACGGTAAGGGAATATCTGGATGGAATTCTTCAAATCAAACTGTATCAACAAAAAGATTTTTTTCAAACTAAATTTAAAAATGATATTCGCAGGTATGAGCAGGGATTTCAGGAAATCAAAAAATATTCTTCCGTCAATTTCGGATTGGGGCAATTGATAAAATATGTGCTGCCGATTATTTTGATTATGGCGGGAGCGTATGAAGTATCACAAGGCAGGATGTCGCTGGGAAATCTGTTTGCGTTCTATGCATACAGCGGTTTTTTGTATGAGCCGATGAACAATCTTTCGGATTGGTATGTCGGATTGCAGATGGCAATCGGTATGAGCGAGCGCGTGTTTGAATTTATGGACGAGCGCGAAATCG
>JBGZSM010000059.1:0-16612 GCA_041853585.1 Filifactoraceae bacterium | reverse complement strand
TGCCATCTTCCTCTTTATCGTACCACTAATTTCCACTTTTTGGCAAGAAAAAAAGTTCAAAATGCTTCTTTCTGTAAGACTAATTGCCACTCCTAAATCACTCTTTGCAAAAGTGGAAATAAACTTTTCACTTCAGCTTTTTTCCATGACCTTGAACATATCCCATGGAACTATTGTAGGCGGTAACAATTCAAAAGTCATCCATTCTTTTTTCGTCGGATGCTCGAAAGAAATACGGTATGACCAGAGCGCAATTCCTTTTTTATTTTTTATTTTTGAGCCGTATTTTCCGTCGCCGAAAATCGGATTGTTGCGTGAAGAAAACTGTACTCGAATCTGGTGCGGCCGTCCCGTATGAAGATTGACTCTCAGCAGACTCAAACCTTCCCGATATTCCAGCAAATCGTAGCCGAGCTTCGCCTCTTTGGCATCCTTGCTTTGTTTGGAGACGACCTTGACCATATTGTTTTTGTTATCTTTGAACAGATAATCGGTCAGCGTTGCCGAATCGGCGCTCGGCGTGCCTTCCACCACAACCATATATTCTTTTTCAAATTTTCGATTGCGAATCTGCTCCGACAATCGCGACGCCGCCTTGCTCGTTCGGGCAAACACCATCAAACCGCCGGCAACTCTATCCAATCGATGCACCAATCCGATATAGGCTTCACCGGGCTTGTTGTATTTCACTCGGATATATTCCTTGACCATGCTGAGCATGTCCATATCCCCCGAGTCGTCCGCTTGGGTCGGAATGTTGAAAGGCTTTTCGACAACGATAATATGATTGTCTTCATATATTACATTCATTATTTTTTCTCCATTCTCGCATAGATTCCGCATGGCAACACCAAGTCGGAATGTTGAATCGGCAATGCGATTTCGCCTGAGCAAAACAGATTGTCTCCTAAAAAAGTCTGTTTCATCATATTGTTCAGCGACAGATGCGAAAATCCCGTCGTGTATGCGTTGACCAAGAGGAAAATATAATCTTTGGCCAAAATTTTGGAGGTGAGCTCGAGCAGTCTCGGCAACTCATTTTCCAATTTCCAAACTTCCCCCTTCGGTCCGCGTCCGTAAGACGGCGGGTCCATAATGACGGCATCATAAAAATTTCCGCGTCGATGCTCCCGCTCAACAAATTTGAACACATCGTCGACGATGTATCGAATTTTGTTGTCGGAGAGTCCGCTGCTCTGTGCATTTTCTTTTGCCCAAGCGACCATCCCTTTGGACGCATCGACATGCACAACCTCCGCCGCGCCGGCAAAGGATGCCGCACAGGTTGCGCCGCCCGTATAGGCGAATAGATTGAGCACCTTTATCGGACGATTCGCTTTCTGTATTTTTTCAATAATCCAATCCCAGTTGACCGCTTGCTCGGGAAAAAGTCCCGTATGCTTAAAGCCGGTCGGCTTAATATTAAATACCAACGATTTATATTTTACGGTCCATTTCTCCGGAATCTTTTTTTTGACATCCCAACTGCCACCGCCTTTTTCGCTGCGATGGTAGATGGCATGAATATCTTTCCACTCTTTTTTGGATTTATTCGTCTGCCAAATTATTTGCGGGTCCGGACGCCTCAACACGATGCCGCCCCAGCTTTCCAGCTTTTCGCCATCGCCCGCATCCAGTATGGTATAATCTTCCCATTGCTCAGACAATAATAACATGTTCTTGTATGATTTGAAGCGAAATCATTTCCTTTCTATAAACTTATGCTTTCCAAAAAGCATTTCGTAACCGTCAAATGAAATTGCATCTCCGTCAAGCCCGAAAAATCGAGTGGATTTGTAAAATTTATACGATTTCAATCTGACCGCGACGGCTTCATACAATTTCGCATTAGCGGAATCGTCATCGTCGGCCTTTCAATATATTCAAAATCATTCACAAAAAATCGCTTTATCGAAATGTGATGGTATAGCTCTCCGCAATATCCGAACTGAGCATCAACAATTCTTTTATCGCCTCTTTGGTATTTTTCTCCGCCGTGTCGAGCAGACCGTTTGAAATCACTTTGCCTTCCATCACTTTTTTCTGGTCGGAAGAAAAAGAAGTATAATCTTCTATCTGAATCGGATTAAAAAGGGATGTGCGCTCATCAAAAATCGTAACGCTGTCCTCTTTTATCTCATGAGATAAAATTTCGGCATCCGGCAAATCGATGATAATCTCTTTGTCCTTGATTTTGATGTCGGTTTCATCAACATTCACCCCCGCATAAATCACGCCCTCATACGAAATGATGAAAGATTTTCGTGTAAAAGGCACCTTCCATCCGTAAAATTCATTATGATTTTCCATCGCACCCATGTTGGTGTAATGATATTCGGTCGTAATCAGCTTTTTTACCGAAGCGATTCGGCTGGCAAGCAGGTCAGTCGTTATCTCGGTATGCGATGAACTTCCGAATTTAAAGAAATTGAGCTTCGAGATATCAACATTCTTTACCCCAAGTGTCACTACAGCAATGAATAACACAATGAATAAAATCCCGTTGAGATTTACTTTTCCTTCCCTTTTCATTACATCTCCCCTAATAATTGCTCAACTTCCGATTTGCTCATCTGTTGCGCCAGCATCTTCGGTGCTTTCGAAGACAATTTTGTATTTCCCAAAAGATTGATTCCGGTGAGTTTTCCATTTTCAAATGAAAAATATTTATAATCCTCTCCGTCGTGAATCGTCAATGAATCATCCTGCTTGGAAACATCGCCCGCGGAATAAACGCCGATATCCAAAGCCTTGAGCATCGCAATCGGTGGATTGACTTTCATTTCCAAACTCTGTCCCAAAATATGACTTGCAGCAATTTTCCCCATCTGCATCGCAATCGGCCAAATTCCCGGCACCATCTGTCCGAGCTGTGCGCAATCGCCAATCGCGTAAATATCCGAATCCGAAGTCAACATATTTTGGTTGACGACGATTCCTCTATCGACTTCCAAGCCAGCCTCTTTTGCAAGACTTACATTCGCTCGAACGCCGATGGAGAAAAATACGATGTCTGCCGGAATCTCTTCGCCGGACTCCAAAATAATTTTTTCCACATGCTCGCCGCCCACAATTTCTTTGGTCGATTTTCCGAGCAATACTTTGATTCCTGATTTTTCAAGCTCCTCTTTGACAATTCGGCTCGCTTCTTCGCTAAGCTGTCTCGCCATCAATCGCGGCATAAATTCTAAAATCGTCACTTTTTTCCCCGCGTGCAAAAATGCCCACGCCGCTTCGATACCAAGCAATCCCCCGCCGATAACGACAATATTGTCTTTGTCTGCACAATAAGCATTGATTTTTTCAACATCCGAAAAATATTTCAAATCAAAAATACCCTGCTTCTCCACGCCTTTTATCGGTGGAATGAAATTGTAACTTCCTACCGAAAGAACCAATTTGTCATAGTTCATTTTGTTGCCGTCTTTGAGCGTAACGCTTTTTTCTTTCGGCTCAATCGTTGTCACTTCACTGTCTAAAATCAATTCGATATTGTTTTTTTCATAAAAGTCATCCGGCTTTAGAAAAAAACGCTCTTCGGTTTTATCACTTAAAATCATGTGGGAAAGTACCGGTCTGAAATATGGTTTTACTTTCTCTTGTCCAATAATGGCAATCTGCGCATCGCTTCCCTTGCGCAAGGTTTCCGCACAAGAAAGCCCCGCCGCACTGCTGCCTATAATAATAACCCTCATAATTACCTCCGTCAGATTATAAAAAACAAGATAATTGTATCATAACCGACACATATTCTCAACATAAATACTATAAAAGAAGAGAAAATTTTAGATTTTATTTAGATTTTTATGTAAAAAAGCAATCCAAACGGACTGCCCTCAAATTTTATCATCATGCGGATTTTACACTAAAAACTAATAAACCGTAGAGAAAATCATACTTTTCCGTTCCCTGTAAGCTAAAGAGCAAAGAAATCTGTTCAAAATACAAATTGTTGTCAACTTCCTCAATCGGTTTTCGTATCAAATTCTTCGCGATCATTTTTATCATTCTTCAAATCGATGTTCTCCCGATTTTTGCTAATTGATTTGCTCGATTTGATAACCCAATTCTTTTGCCATATCGATATCATGCTGAATACTGATGCCCGCAGTCGTCAGCATATCGCCGGAAATCGCGGCATTTGCTCCGCCACGAAATACGGATTTGCCTTTGTCGAGCAACAGACCTCGACCGCCCGCCATTCGAATTGCGGATTTCGGATGAATAAAACGATAAATCGCAACGATGCGGCGAACATCATCCGCCGTAAGTTTGGGATTGTTTGCGAAAGGCGTTCCTGGTATCGGATTCAGCACATTGATGGGAATTGATGTGATGCCGAGTTCTCTAAGCTCAAAAGCCATATCGATTCGATCCTCCATCGTCTCGCCAAGCCCCATAATTCCACCGCTGCATACGCTGAGTCCCGCTTTTTGCGCGTCCTTGATTGCACGAATTTTTTCATCATAGGTATGCGTGCTGCAAATTTCAGGAAAGAAACGACGCGATGACTCCAAATTGTTATGATAGCGAGTTACGCCCGATTCTTTGAGCAGCACAAAATCTTCATATTCGAGCAAGCCATGCGATGCACAAAGATGGATATCCACCTGCTCTTTGATTTTCAAGTAGCTCTCGGACACCTTCTTCACCTCATTTTTCGGCAAAGAGCGACCCGAAGTGACGATGGAATAACGCAAAATTCCTTTGTCCGCATTGTATTTTGCTCCTTCAATCAATTCCTCATCGCTGAGCAACGGATATTCTTCGACATCCGTTTTATGATGTGCCGATTGCGCGCAGAATTTACAATCCTCCGAGCAACGACCGCTCTTTCCGTTGATGATCGTGCACAAATCGAAACTGTCCGAATTGAAGTGCTCGCGAATTTTGTCCGCACAATCCGTCAGCGTATCCAAATCCGAATCCAAAAGCGCCATCGCCTCCGACTTGTCAATCAAATATCCCTTCAAAATCTTTTCTGTCAAACGCTCCAAGTTCATTTTTACTCCTTCTATCGTTATATTCTCTCCTACCATTTGACGGATACTTCGCCGGATTGTAATACCATCGTCTCGCCCTCGCTCTCCACGATTAAGCCGCCGTCCTCATCGATGTCTTTTGCGATTGCGCGATAGTTTTTTTCATCCTTGGTAAAAGTGATTTGCTTACCGAGCAGCAATTGCTCCTTTTTATATTCCTCAATAATTTTCGCTTTCTCAAAGTCCTCAAAGATAGTCAGCAATTCGTCAGAAATTTTGGCGATAATTTTGTTTCGATTCGTTTCTCCGACATTTACGGAGCCCGCAATCTCCCGAATCTCCTCGGGAAAATCCTCCTCCTTCGCATTGATGTTGATGCCGATGCCCGCCACGACGAAATCAACTTTTCCGCTTTCCATATCGCTCACCAGCTCCGTCAAAATTCCGCTGATTTTTTTCTTGCCGATGTATAAATCATTGACCCATTTGATTTGAATCTTTTCTTTTGAAAATTTTTTGAGCGCGCGTCGAACGGCAATTACTGTCAGAATCGTTGAAAAAGAAACCTCTAAGATATCCATTTTCGGTCGCAGTATCACGCTGAGATAAATTCCTTTTCCTTTCGGCGAAACAAAGCTGCGTCCAAATCGTCCGCGTCCGGTCAACTGTTCATCGGCAGTCACGATGGTTCCGTGAGGCGCTCCGTCGATTCCCATCTTCTTTGCATCCGAATTGGTCGAATTGGTCGATGGCAAAACAACAATCGGATGTTGTGCATATTTTTTATTCAAATGAATTCGTATGCCTTCTTCGGACAGCAAATCATTTTTGGATTGCAGCTTATAGCCTTTTTTCGTCGAAGATTCGATGATATAGCCTTCCTTTTTGAGCAATACGATGGCTTTCCAAATCGCCGAACGCGATATATTCAAGCTGTTCGCAAGATCCTGTCCCGATATGTAACTCGCTCTGTTCTCCTCAAGCACTTTCAACACCTTGTTTTTCGTTGTCATTTTTTCTCCTTATAACAATACTCCTTACAATATATCCTTACAGCAATACATCCTTGTAGCAATACTCCTTACAATATATCCTTACAAGAATACATTTTTGCAACAATATCTTTGCAATAATACATAAAACCCTTCCACAATGCATAATAGAAACGGACAAAATAGAATTTCCGATGTTCTGTTCGAATTTTTGTTTTGCAAAGATAAGCTGTTTTCTTCGTCGGTTTTTTGTTTTCTAACGACAAAGCTATTTACTTTTTTGATTTTTATTTTGCAAAGACATAGCTGTGTTCTTTGCCGTTTTTTATTTTTACAACAAAATTCCAAGTAAATAATACCTTATTCGAAAGCAAATTGTCAACTTGTATTTTATCAAAAGTTTACAAACAAAATCTCGAATTGTATTTTGAAAAAAGATTGCAAATAAAAACTCTCCAATTTCATTTCCATAAATTTCGCAAACAAAAACCCCAAACAGCTGAACTCATCAACTATTTGGGGGTATCTGAATCGATGCGTCGCACCGACAAAATCTATAGCAGAAGACTAAATTTCGCCTTCCATAAAATCTTTCATCTTTTTGAAGAATCCTTTTTTCTCGGTATCGCTACTTTCTTCCGAATGATTTTCATGAATACTTTCCGATTCCAAATTATCATCGAGCTCGGAGGATTTGACATCGCGATATTTTTTCGGATTCAACAATTTGTCAAAGTTCTTCAACGCGTCTTTTTGTTTCGCATTGAGTTTTTTCGGCGTTTGAATGATGACCTTAATCATCTGGTCGCCTCGTCTATCGGAGTTTAGGAAAGTGATTCCTTTTCCTTTGAGTCGGAACACCGTTCCCGTCTGCGTACCTTCCGGGATTTTGTATTTCACATCGCCGTCCAAGGTCGGCACTTTGATGTCCGCACCGAGCGCAGCATCTACGAATGAGATCGGAATCTCAAGCCACACATTGTAACCCTCTCTTCTGAAATGCTTATGCGGAGAAACATTGATGGTAATATACACATCGCCTTTCGGGCCGCCGCGCATTCCCTGATTTCCTTCGCCCGCCATTCGGATGGTCGCGCCATCGTCAATTCCTGCCGGTATTCTGACTTTCTTATTCGTTCTCTTGGTTTCCGTCTTGGCACCATGACATTTTTCACATTTCTCCGTGATGACTTCTCCCGCTCCCTGACAGGTCGGACAGGTCGTCGTGCTCATCATCATGCCGAAAGGGGTTTTAACTTGTCTGTTGACTTGTCCCGAGCCGCCGCAAGTTCCGCATTTTTGCGGTTGCGTTCCCGCTTTTGCACCGGTTCCGTGACAAGCGGAACATTCGTCCTCTCTTGTAATCGTAATTTCTTTTTCGACACCGAAAGCTGCTTCTTCAAAGCTGATATTCATTCGATATCGAATATCGCTGCCTTTAATCGGCGAATTTCGTCTCTGTCTCGAGCCGCCTCCGAAAGCACCGCCGAAAAGGTCACCGAATATATCTTCAAAGCCACCGAATCCGGAGAATCCGCCTTGGAAACCACCAAACCCGGAGCCCATTCCTCCTTGTTCAAATGCAGCATGTCCAAACCGGTCGTAAGCGGCTCTTTTTTCGCTATCCGAAAGAACTTCATAAGCCTCGTTTACTTCCTTAAATTTTTCTTCTGCTTCTTTGTTGTCCGGATTTCTGTCCGGATGATATTCCATCGCTTTTTTTCGATAGGCTTTTTTCAGTTCTTTTTCATCGGCAGTTTTGCTTACGCCAAGCACTTCATAGTAGTCTCTTTTTGCCACATTATCACCTCACGCTCAAAGGCTTGCGGCATTCGCAAGCCTTCAAATCTATTATTCTTCAACAATTTCCGCATCCACAACATCATCTGAGCTTGCTCCCGCATCTCCCGAATCCGCATTTTGTGCTTGAGCCGCTTGTGCCGCCTCGTACATTTTTTGCGAAATGGTATGGAATTTGGACATTACCTCATCGATACCTTTGCGTAGCTCTTCTTCCGTCGAATTTTCATTTGCCACGATATTTTTCAACTCGCCGAGTGCTGTGTTTACGGCATCTTTCTCTTCCTGAGTTGCTTTGTCGCCGACTTCTTCCAACGCTTTTTCAGTTTGATAAATTGTGGATTCCGCTTGGTTAAGCGCCTCCATTCTTTCTCTTTTCTTCTTGTCTTCTTCCGCATGCATTTCCGCTTCTTTAACTTTCTTTTCGATATCCGCTTCGGACAAGTTGGTTGAAGAAGTGATAGTGATTGCCTGCTCTTTTCCGGTTCCCTGGTCTTTCGCAGTTACATGCACGATACCGTTGGAGTCGATGTCGAAAGTAACTTCGATTTGCGGAATTCCTCGTGGAGCCGGTGGAATATTTGTCAATTGGAATCTTCCTAAAGTCACATTGTCTGCCGCCATCGAACGCTCTCCCTGCAACACATGGATATCAACCGCCGTTTGATTGTCCGCCGCTGTAGAGAACACTTGCGATTTCTTTGTAGGAATCGTTGTGTTTCGCGGAATAATGGTAGTGGATACGCCGCCCAATGTTTCGATTCCAAGCGACAATGGCGTTACATCCAGCAAGAGAATGTCTTTTACTTCTCCGGTCAAAACGCCGGCTTGAATAGCCGCTCCAAGCGCTACGGATTCGTCCGGATTGATTCCTTTGTGCGGCTCTTTACCGGTCAATTTCTTAACCGCTTCCTGTACCGCCGGAATTCTGGTTGAACCACCGACCAAAATTACTTTTTCGATATCCGAATTGGATACGCCCGCATCTTCCATCGCTTTTTTTGTCGGCTCGATGGTCTTATCCACCAATTTTTTTGTCAGCTCATCAAATTTCGCTCTCGTCAAATCCATATTCAAATGTTTCGGTCCGTCTTGTGTCGCAGTGATAAACGGAAGGTTGATATTGGTTGACATCGTTGAGGAAAGCTCTTTTTTCGCTTTTTCAGCCGCATCTTTCAAACGCTGCAAACTCATTTTGTCCGTTCTTAAATCAACGCCTTCGTTCTTTTTGAATTCGTCGGCGATATAATCGACTAAAATATCGTCAAAGTCATCTCCACCCAGCTTGTTGTTTCCGCTTGTGGATAGAACTTCAAACGCCCCGTCGCCAAGCTCAAGGATTGAAACATCAAATGTTCCTCCGCCAAGGTCGAATACGAGAATTTTTTCGTCTTTGCCGTCTTTGTCAAAACCGTAAGCGATCGACGCCGCTGTCGGCTCGTTGATAATTCGTTTTACTTCCAATCCGGCAATTCGTCCGGCGTCCTTTGTCGCCTGTCTTTGCGCATCCGTAAAATATGCCGGAACGGTAATTACCGCCTCGGTTACTTTTTCTCCGAGGTAGCTTTCCGCATCCGCCTTCAATTTTTGCAATATGATTGCGGAAATTTCCTGCGGTGTATAGTTTTTATCATCAATTTTTACCTTAAAATCATGTCCCATTTCTCTTTTAATCGAGCTGATGGTTCTGTCCGGATTGGTTACCGCTTGTCTTTTTGCCGGCTCACCGACAATTCTTTCTCCGTCTTTTGTGAAAGCCACTACGGATGGTGTTGTTCTCATTCCTTCTCGGTTTGAAATTACGACAGGCTCGCCACCTTCAAGCACTGCCACACATGAATTTGTTGTACCTAAGTCAATTCCTATTACTTTACTCATTTATTTTTCCTCCTGATTCTATTGTGAAACTTTGACCATCGCCGGTCTGATTACTTTTTCTTTCAATGTGTATCCTTTTTGGAACACTTCTAAAATTTTTCCGGATTCTTCGCCTTCTTCCTGCATTACTGCATAATGGAAGTTCGGGTCAAAATCAATGTCGGTCGGTATTTCTTTGACCGAATGTTTTTCCAGCAAATCCAAAATTTGCTTTTTGATAAGCTCGACGCCTTGTAAAAACGCCGCGTCACTTGAGGGATGCTCCAAGGCTCTCTCAAAATTGTCGATGACCGCCAAAAGTTCTATGATGATACTTTCATTCGCCATCGCTGAAATACGCATTTTTTCTTCTTCCGTTCGTCTCTTGTAATTGATGAAATCCGCCTGAGTGCGCTGAACGGTATTTTTCAAATCCTTTATTTCTTCCTGCGCTCGACTCAGCTCCTCTTTCGCTTGAGACAAATCGTCTTTTTCCGATTCCAACTTTGCTTTTTGCTCATTAAAATCAATAATTTTTTCGTCTGATGAATCTTGCATATTCTCGTCGTTTGGAGAATCAATATTTATTTCTTCAGACTTGTTTTCCTCATTGCTCATTTTTTCCTTTTTCTTATTCTCCTTTTCATGTTTTCCTTTTTTCTTAGACATAATTCCCCTTTCTACAAATCGTTGATAATGGTATTAATTTGTGTCTGTATATAATTGATTACGGAATATGCTTTGTTATAATCCATCCGCTTCGGCGCGATAATTCCAATCTTGCCGATGATGGCACCGTCATAATGAATGTCGGCGCTGATAATCGCAACATCCTTGGCAACCTCGCCCATCGTTTCGTTTCCAAGCACAATGTTGATATCATCTTTTTGAATTCCCTTGGTTTCAAGAAGCCTTTTGACTTCGTCCTTGCTTCCTACAAAATCCATAAACAGCTTTGCTTTTTCAATATCATGAAATTCCGGATGATCAAACATATTGGTCGCGCCCGTCAACGCGATATCCAGCACCTCATCCTGCTTGAGCGCATCGCTCAGCTCCTTCGTGATATCGTCAAATGCCTGCGAATACATTTCCAGTTTTTGACGAATGAACATCAGTAAATCCATATTGATTCCCGACACATTCATCCCGACCAGATTTTCATTCATAATATTGCTTATTACCTTGATGGCTTCGTCCGTTACCGTCGAATTGATATGCGCGATTGCATTTTTGACATCGCCGTTCTCCAACACGATAATCAGCACGACTTCATTCTCGGAAATTCGTACAATATTTATCTGTTTGATAATATGCTTTGAAATATTGCGCTGCGACAATGCCACAGCGGTGTAGTTTGTCATTTTCGTTAAAACATTCAAAGACTCTTCTATTAAATTTGCAATATGGTCTACATTGTTGAATACCATTTCCAAATCCATAGCAAAATCATCATCAAAAATCGGTTCCGAATTTAAAAGATTAGTGACATAAAGTTCATACGCATCCGGCGACGGAATTCGTCCTGCGGATGTATGCGGCTGTAAAAGCAAACCCAATTCTTCCAAATCAGACATTTCATTTCGAATCGTTGCGGCGCTGATGCCCAAGTCTTTGTTCTTTGAAATGGTTCTTGAGCCGACCGGCTCGGCAGTCTCAATGTATTCCTTTACTACAAACTCCAGAATTCTTTTTTTTCTATCCGTTAATGTAATAAGAGAATCCATATTCACCTCTTTTCCTGTTAGCACTCGTTTGTTTTGAGTGCTAATCTCTTTTTCAATAATAAACCCTTTTAGTTTTCTTGTCAACAGTTTTTTTATAATTTTTTATTTTCTATGTAAAAAGAAGGCAATCTGTTTAAAATTTGAAATAAAATCCCTGTAAAAAATTGAAAAATGCGCAAAAAAATATCCTCATCAGAGGATTTGTTGGAGCGGGTGAAGGGGATCGAACCCTCGCAACCGGCTTGGAAGGCCGGGGCTCTACCACTGAGCTACACCCGCGTGATAAAAATGGTGGTGGAGAGTGGATTCGAACCACTGAAAGCGTAGCTAACAGATTTACAGTCTGCCCCCTTTGGCCTCTCGGGAACTCCACCATTATAAAACTGGTGGGACCAACAGGGCTCGAACCTGTGACCCCCTGCTTGTAAGGCAGGTGCTCTCCCAGCTGAGCTATGGTCCCACAAGTAGCTAGGCTACGCTAATTATATTAACAAAAATTGATTGCCCTGTCAATGAAAATAGAAAAATTTGTTCATTTTTCGCGAGATTTTTAGTATATCGCCACAAAACTTTCTTCATCATAAGGAAGAATGGATACTTTCACTTTTTCTTCCATTGAGGTCGGAACATTCTTCCCGACATAGTCCGCCCGTATCGGCAGCTCGCGATGTCCTCTGTCGATTAAGACCGCCAACTGAATACTCGCCGGTCGTCCGCAATCCAAAAGTGCATTCATCGCTGAGCGAACCGTTCTTCCGGTATAAAGCACATCATCCACGAGGATGACATTTTTGCCTTCAATCGAGAAAGACATATTCTCTTTCTCAAGAAAAGCTTCCTTTATATTACTCTTTATTTGAGCACGAATTTTTAAATCGTCACGATAGTCGGTAATATCCAAGGCATAACTCGGCACATCTCCTTCTTCGATACGATTAATTTTATCCGCAATCATCCTCCCCAAATAAATTCCTCTGGTCTTTATGCCGATGACCACCAGATTTTCAATACCTTTATTACGCTCAATGATTTCATGACTCACTCTCGTGATTGCTCTTTCAATCGCTTTTTCGTCCATCAATAAAGCTTTCATCTTGCCCCTTTCAATTTTTGCAATATCTCTGTAAAATAATTCGGCGGCTGCACAAAAAATTCGACATATTCTTTCGTTCTCGGATGAATGAAGCCGAGCAATCCCGCATGCAGCGCTTGACCTTGAGTCGAAAATGCAAACCTTCCTTTATAATAGGTAGAATCTCCGAGTATCGGATAACCCATGTAGGAAGAGTGAACTCGAATCTGATGTGTTCTGCCCGTTTCCAAGGTTGCGGAAAGATGGGCATATTTTTCGAAATGCTCCCGAACACAAAAATGAGTGATTGCGCGTTTGCCTTCAGAAAGCACCGCCATCTTGGTGCGGTCTTTCGGATTTCGTCCCAAAAAAGTATCGACTGTATAGCTATCCTCTTTCGGATTTCCTAGCACAATGAGCTGATATTCTCTTGTAATCGAATGCTCCTTAAATTGCTCCATCAAATAGTTGTGCGAAAAATCATTTTTAGCGACGACCAACAATCCCGTCGTATCTTTGTCGATTCGGTGGACGATTCCCGGCCTTTTAACTCCGTTGATGGATGATAAAGAATCGCCGAAATGATAAAGCAGCGCATTGACCATCGTGCCGCTGTAATTCCCCGGCGCCGGATGCACCACCATCCCTTTCGGCTTGTTGATAATGATGATGTCCTCATCCTCATATTGAATATCCAGCGGAATGTCCTGAGCTTCCACATCTAAATCTATCGGCTCCGGCATTTCAATATCGATGATATCCTCATCGTTCACGAGATAGCTCGACTTTTGAACTTTCCCGTTGACAAGTACCTGCCCCGACTTAATCAATTTTTGAATCGCCGTTCGCGATTTCGTTCCGAGACTGCTTGAGATATATATATCCAGCCGGATATCTTCCGCATCCACCATCGCTATCAGCTGAATTTTTTCCATACTAATCCTTATTCACATAGCCTTGTCGCGTCATTTCGATATGCTCCTGATTGACATCGACCAACAGGCGTCCTATTTTCCAATCAATATTTTTTTGTGTTACCGTCGCAAAAACCGGTTTTTCAATCTTTTCTTCCGTCATTTTGCCGATCACCTGAAAAATCTCTTCCTTATTATAGCCGGCGAAAAGACAAAGCGACATGGCATATTCCGGTTCTTCATACTCAAATCGCTCCTCGGACTCGAGTACATCAAGTAAAATTTCATGCAGTTCATGATTCTTTAAAAGATGAACACGAGCGCCGGAATCCTGTAAAATCGGTACGATTTTCATAATGTTTTCTTGTTTTATTCCATATAAAAGTATTTTTTTCAAAGCATCCTCCGTTATTATTGCAAAAAATTTCTTCCTATATTATTATTAGGATAGGTTATTCGTTCGTGTATTCGACATCGATGATTTCTTCTTCCGCGGAGGATTTGGACGGTTGCTGTTTCTCTTCAATCCACTGACCTTCCCCTTCCATAATCATCTTGATAAGGGCGAGCGCTCCGATAAAAACCGTTCCGTCTTCAAAATAACCGAGCACCGGAACGACATCGGGCAATATATCTGCCGGGAAAAACACATAAAGCGATGCGACAGTCATCAGGAATGCCGCCAATAATCTTCTCGATTTTCGTGCTTGTTTATTTCCTAAAAATTTGAAAAACTGTTTAAATACACCGAAATAATCCGACCATCTATTTTTCATTTGAAATCTCCTATCTTAGAAAGGATTGATATGAATTACAGCGAGATAAAATCCAAACTGCAAAACTACAATCATTATATTTTGGGCGCAAAAAACGCATTGGTATCCGCAGTGATGATACCCATTGTCGAAGTGAACAACGAGCTGCACATTCTGTTTGAAGTGCGCTCCGCCAATCTCAAATCGCAACCCTGTGATGTTTCTTTTCCCGGTGGAAAAATCGACCCCGGCGATATAAATCCGAAATTTACCGCGCGTCGAGAAGTTTGCGAAGAACTCGGCGTCAGCGCGGATAATATAGATATCATCACCGAGCTGGATTTGCTCGTGGCACCGTATGGAGTAATTATACACAATTTTGTAGGTAAAATAAACGATATTTCCAAAATTTCTCCGAACCGAAATGAAGTGGACTCGATTTTCACAGTTCCGATTTCATTTTTTCAGCAGAACAAGCCGCTGATAACGAAAAATAAAATTGAAGTGATTCGAGAAGATGATTTTCCGTTTCATCTGATTCCTTACGGGAAAAATTACCCTTTCAAATCCGGAAATACACAAACATTGTTTTGGCATTATGAAGGAAATACGATTTGGGGAATGACCGCATCCATGGTCAAAAATTTTATTGAACTGCTCGAGCGATAATCCGAGCAAAATGGATGCATGGACAAAAAGTTTTGAGATTCTTTGTCAAAACTTAATCCGATTTCGGAAAAATGAAATGCATATTGCTTTTTTTGATTCGGAACAAAATAAAAGCCAAAAAATTGACCGACGCAATGCATCGGTCAATTTTCGGTTTTTTGTCTAAGATATGATAACGGCTTTGCAACTTTTCGCATCGCCGGTATCTACTTCTTGGTATCCCCCAATTCACCAATGATTTACCTATCTGACTGTTTTATTATTTTTCAAGCACCGCCTGTGCTGCCGATAGACGAGCAATCGGAATTCTAAACGGTGAGCAGCTTACATAATTGAGTCCGGTGCGATGGAAAAACTTCACGGATTCAGGGTCTCCACCATGCTCTCCGCAGACTCCCAATTTGATTTTCGGATTCCCTTTTCTTCCCAATTCGCAAGCGATTTGAACGAATTTACCAATTCCGGATTGGTCCAAAGTTTCAAACGGACTTGACGGTAGAATTTCTTTTTCTACATAATCGCTAAGGAATTTTCCGGAGTCGTCTCGAGAGAATCCGAAGCCCATTTGGGTCAAGTCGTTTGTTCCGAAGCTGAAGAACTCTGCCTCTTGTGCGATTTCATCCGCCGTAATCGCTGCTCGAGGCACTTCAATCATCGTTCCGATGGTATATTTTACACTCTTTCCTTTTTCTTCAAAGATATTGTTGATTTCTTCGACCAAGGATTGCTTGATCAATGCCAATTCTTCTTTGGTTGCGATGAGCGGAATCATGATTTCGGGTTCCACATCGACACCTCTGTCCTTCATGATGATTGCCGCTTCGATAATTGCTCTTACCTGCATCACATAGATTTCCGGATAGGTTACTGCCAAACGGCATCCTCGATGACCGAGCATCGGGTTGAATTCGTGCAATTTGTTGACAATGTCTTTTACTTCTTCAAAAGTACGATTCATCGCCGCTGCAACTTCTTTCATATCTGCTTCATTACTTGGCAGGAATTCATGAAGAGGCGGGTCAAGCAAACGAACGGTCACCGGCAAAGAGCCCATCACTTCGTAGATTTCCACAAAATCTTGTCGCTGGAAAGGCAACAAATCGTTGAGTGCATCCACTCGCTCCTGCAATTCTTCCGCCATAATCATTTTACGCACTTTTAAGATTCGTTCTTCGTCAAAGAACATATGCTCCGTACGGCAAAGTCCGATTCCTTCCGCTCCAAGCTCGATTGCTTTTTTAGCATCTCTCGGATTATCCGCATTCGCTCTAACTTTCAACTGACGCACTTCATCGACATAGCCCATCAGCACATCAAAATTATCAATCATCGTCAAGCTCGCCTTTGGAATATCGCCTTCGTAAATCATTCCGGTTGAACCGTCCAACGAAATGATATCGCCTTCGACAAAAGTTTTTTGTCCGACGCGCATTGTTTTTTCACTTTCGCTCACACGAATATCGGATGCTCCCGCCACGCAGCATTTTCCCATACCGCGAGCAACAACCGCCGCATGCGAAGTCATTCCGCCGCGAGCCGTCAAAATTCCTTCGGAGCTTACCATACCCGCGATATCTTCCGGAGAAGTTTCCTGACGAACAAGAATCGCACGCTCACCACGCTCTTTTGCCTGAACGACATCTTCCGCATGGAAATAAATTTTTCCCGATGCCGCTCCCGGAGATGCCGGAAGTCCTTTTGCGATCATTTCATGCTTTTTGAGCTCGTCTTGGTCAAAAGTCGGATGCAACAACTGCTCCAACACATTCGGCTCTACTCTCAAAATACATTCTTCTTTAGTAATTTTCTTTTCATTGACCAAATCAACCGCCACATTGACCGCC
>JBGZSM010000058.1:0-10643 GCA_041853585.1 Filifactoraceae bacterium | reverse complement strand
GTTTCTCTTTTGGTCTTGACGGCATCCGACTAAATTCTGTTCTGCAAGTACCCGTTCCATGTGTTGAATTTAGTGCTTTTCAATTTTTTCTACAAAATATGCATTTGCTATTGCAATTTAGGCCTTTAAATATTTTTCCAACCAGGTAAAGTTTTACGGCATCGATAGCTGCGGTTAATACAAATGCAAAAGGCATCATCATTGCAATTAAAAGCGTTCCCAAATTTAAAATCACTTTGAGTTCAGGCGTGAGCGGATTCGCATTGGCCGATAAGAGCTGCCTCATGATTATACGCATAGCAATGGTTTGTGTAATCGAAAAAATTGTCAAAAAGACAATCGGTGCGAACAATCGCGGTTTTTCATCAATATCTTCCGCAAGTCGACTCGGTGCAGTAAAAAGATGCAGCAAATCGACGCCGAAAGAAGCAAGTTTTTCTAACATAAGACCCCTTTCAAAAATCTTTTATATTTCGAATAAATAAAAATAAAATCCCCTTATTTTAATCAAAATTTGTTGTATGGATTGGTGTAATTCATCGGCGCTATTAAAGTGCTAAGCCACACCATTGCCAATGTGAAAAGTATGTTGAATCCGAAGGTCAAAACAACGGTTGCGATGGCGGATTTTTTGCTGTAGCGATGAATTACCTGAATCATGATGATATCGACAATGAAGATGGCAATTATAAACGGATTGAGCAGGGAAACGAGCGTGTATATGATTTGGTTTGTTCCCTTGGGCAAAAAATATGCCGGCGAAATATTGGCATAGATATTTCCGCTCAAATTGACCAATAAAGAATTTATAATCGCTCCGCATTCACTGATAATGGTTGTGTAAAGTGTCATGGAGAAAACCGATTCGAATTTTGCGACGCCTTTGAATATTTTTCCGAACAAAAATAGTTTTACAGCTTCAATTGCCGCATTGAGAATTACTCCAAAGGGAGCAAAAAGAACTCCGGCGACAATTCCCGCTTGTATAAAAGGGCTTGCCTCAACATTTGACGGAAATTGCGAATTCTCTAGAATGGATTTCATCACAATTTCTTGAACGGAGAAGCTTTGTATGATGGCAATAATCGCCAAAAAAGCAATCGGAGCGACGAATCTCGGTCTTTCATCAATTCTTTCTGCCAATTTTTTGGGCGCTAGGAAAAGGTCCGAAACATCCGTTATAAATGAAGAAAGTTTTTCTTGCATAGAATTCCTTTCGGAGCGACTCGTGATGAGCCGCTTTTATAATAACATACTTTGTGAGAACAACATCGTAATGATGGAAGTGAACAGATATTTTGCAATCGTCACGACGGCTACGGTCAACACGGCATTTTTACGGCTGTATTCGTTGATGACTTGCAGCGTGATGACCAGAAAAATCAATACGAGAATCTGAATCGGGTTGATAAGCGTGAGCAAATTATACAGCCACGGATTTACGGTCTTGATATCGAGCAATACGGCGGGCGAAAATGAGAACATCAGATTGTTTGTCGCATTCGCCATAAAATATTGTATCAAAGAGCCGAGGGATGTAATCACGAAGGCGTACAACATAACGGAGAAGGTTGGAGCGAAATCGCCAACCCCTCCGAATATTCTACCTGATCCATAGTAAACACCGCTGCTTACGACGCATAACAGGATTGCTGTCAGCGGTGCGAACATGAGAGCCAACCAAAAGCCGCTTTCATACTGCGCCCGAAGATTTTCCACGGAAACATAAGGTGTGTTTTCTTTGATTGCGTCGATTTGTGTCTGAAAAGACAGCTCTTTTATTACAAAATTGCTGAGAATTGCAACCAACACAATGACGACGATAGGAATGAGGAATTGCGGTTTTTCTTTTATCCGCTCCGCCAATCGTCTCGGTGCGAAGAACAAATCAAAAATATTTTCCGCGATGCCGACATCGGTATTGTAATTCATGCGGCTCTCCTTTCAACTTGGTTTACATAACCTGTGTTCCTGAGAACATCAACATAAGTGATGAGATGATATAGCCGATTATCATAACGGTAACTACGGTTCCGATGGCGCTGCCTTTTTTGTATCCGTGAATGATTTTGAGCGCAATGACCATAAAGACCATCGACCAGATTACAATCGGATTGACAAGGTTAAGCGCATTGATAATCCATGGATTCATACCCGTCGTGTCAAGGAACAAAGTTGGAGAGAATTGAAAACGGATATTGTTGGTATATGCCATTCCGAAGCTTTGAACCAATCCGCCCAAAGCGGCAATTACGCCGCTATATAGTGTGGCGGAAAAAACATTTTTATATTGAGAACTTCCGCCGAACATCTTTCCGATTCCCCAATAAAGTAAGGAGGAAAATGCGTTTCCGATTATTAGCATAATCGGACTTATTGCCAGACCAATCATAAAGGAAGTGTTGAATTTCTCCTCGGTCATTTGAAATTCTTTCGGCAAACTTGAGGTTGCCCGAATCTGCTCTTGCAAAGTTAAATCTTTGATTGCCAGTGCGGTAATGATTGTTAAGATACTCATCAACACGATTGGCAGTAGGTATTGCGGTTTTTGTCGAATTCGCTCCGCCAATTTGGACGGCGCTGTAAATAAATCGACGATATTATCAATAAAACCCGCCTTTTCTTGATATTCCATGTTTTCCATAAGAATCTCCTTTCTGCTTGGATTTTGTAAGTTACAATCTGAACATTCATTTTGGCGGCGCATTTCTTTTGGATGGGCACAACAATATTTAATGTGCTTTTAATTTTTATTCCGCGCGCCAATCCATTCTTTGTTTTATTTCTCCTTTCACTACTAAGTTAGTACAATCATACCACATTATTATGATAAATTGTAGACATTTTGGGATTTTTTTCGCAAGTTACAAATTTGTAATGAAAGATATGCAAGCTTTTTAATTTTTATCGATTGGCGACTTGCTTTTCGCTTTGCTATGGTATAATAGGCGTGGAGGAATCTATGAATATTTTTGAGGGTAATGTTGTAGAAATTATATTTCGAAATGAAGAAAACGGCTATACGGTCGGCGTGCTCAAAACCGCAGAGGAGGAAATAACCTTTGTGGGTACTTTTATTGCGCTTGAAGAAGGGGAGCATATCCTCATCAAGGGGAGTCCGAAGTTGCATCCGATTTACGGTCAGCAAATCGAAGTGATTTCTTATGAATTGCCCACGCTCAATACGGACAAAAGTATTTTTAATTATTTGGCATCGGGAGCGATTGCGGAAATCGGGCCGAAGCTGGCGGAGCGTATCGTCGGGATGTTCGGCGCGCGCACTTTGGAAATTTTGGATAATGAGCCGGAGCGTCTGCTCGAAGTGGAGGGAATCGGGCGCAAGAAGTTCAACCGAATCATCACGAGTTATGTTGAAAAATCTTCTCAGCGCAGCATCGTCGTCAAATTGGCGGGCTATGACATTTCGACTTCGATGGCGATGAAAATTTATCGTGCATTCGGCGAAAATACCATTTCGGTGATTACCGAAAATCCATATCTGATTGCATCGAAGGTACGGGGTGTCGGTTTTCTCAAAGCGGATGAGATTGCTCAAAAATTGGGAGCGGACAGAAATTCGATTCATCGAATTACCGAGGGAATCAAATATGTGCTGGAGGATTTCAGTTTTCAGGGCAATACCTATTGTGAATTGGAGGAGCTGGCGAGTCGAAGCATGGCGCTTTTGGGATGTGACAAGGAGCGTTTTGATGAGGGCTTATATGAGCTTTGTATAAAAAAGGAAGCGATTCTGGAAAATCGTGAAGAAGAAAAAAGAATCTATTTGGAATCGATGTATCGCTGTGAGGCGGATATTGCATATATGTTGCTTCGTTTACTCGGGCAGGCGGGAGCACTGGATGTTTTGCCTCGTGAGGCGGAGGTGATGGTCAAGGAAGCGGAGGTGCGTCTCGGCAAGTCGCTGGAGGATAAGCAGCGCGAGGCAGTGCTTTCGGCTTTGGAGAATCAAATTATGGTGTTGACGGGCGGTCCCGGTACTGGAAAGACGACCATCATCAGTTTTATCATCGACTGCTTTGAGGGGCTTGGAAAGAAGGTTCGGCTTTGTGCACCGACGGGTCGAGCGGCAAAGCGGATGAGTGAGGCGACGGGCAAAAAAGCGACGACGATTCATCGCATGCTCGAGGTCGGTTATTCCGGCTTGGAGGAGGACAGTTTTTACAATCGTAATGAAGATAATCCGATTTTGGCGGATGTAATCATTATCGATGAGGTGTCGATGGTCGATATTTTTTTGATGCGCGCGTTGCTCGAAGCGGTCAAACTCGGTACCGTGCTGATTTTTGTCGGCGATAAGGATCAGCTTCCGTCGGTCGGTGTGGGTCGCGTGCTGTGGGATTTGATTGACAGCGAAATTATTCGGACGGTCACGCTGACGGAAATTTTTCGTCAATCGAAGGAGAGCAGCATCATTGTCAATGCCCATCGCGTCAATCGCGGCGAGGATTTGGAAATCAAAAAGGGCGATTCGGATTTTTTCTTCATGGCAAGAAGCAATCCGATGGAGGCGCGCAACCTGGTTGTGGAGCTGGTCTCGGAGCGTCTGCCGAAGTATTTCGGAATTGAGCCCAAAGAGATTCAGGTGCTCAGTCCGATTAAAAAATCGGGTGTCGGGGTGTTTGAACTCAATGTTGCCTTGCAGGAAGCCATCAATCCGGCGGACAACAAGATTCAATTTCGTCATCAGGAGCGCATTTTGCGGGTGGGCGACAAGATTATGCAGATTAAAAATAATTATGAAAAAGAATATATCGGCTATTACGGGGCGGAGTCGGGCAAAGGCGTTTTCAACGGCGATATCGGAATGATTGATGCCATCGACCCGAAGGCGAAGGAGTTTTTTATCACTTGGGAGGACCAGCGCCGAAGCAAGTATGGTTATGAGGAAGCGGACAATATTGAGCATGCTTATGCGATGACGGTTCACAAGAGTCAGGGCTCGGAATTTGATGTGGTGGTGATTCCGATTTTGAGTTTGCCGCCGATGATGCAGAGTCGAAATATTTTATATACGGCGCTTACTCGGGCGAAGCATGCGGTGGTGTTGGTGGGCTCGATGTATCAGATTCAGCGCATGATTGACAATATCAGCACCGACAAGCGCAATTCGTCTTTATCGGACAAACTCCGGATGATGAAAAAGATGATTTTGGAAGAGTAGCTTCTATTATAGAGAGGAATTTATGACGGAAATTAAAAAGGATGCCTGGCATCAAGAGTTGTATCGGCTTTTATTCGCTTTGGCGATGCCCATCATCGTTCAGAATTTGATATCCAATTCTCTGGTGATGGTGGATACAGTGATGATTTCGCGTTTGGGCGATGCATCGGTGGCGGCGGTCGGGATTGCCGGTCGTCTGCAATTTATTTTTGTACTGATTTTGTACGGTTTTTATTCGGGGGCCGGCATTTTTATCGCGCAATTCAACGGGGCGAGGCAATTTGACAAAATTCGAATGCCGATGGCGGTTCAAATTGCAATCGGTTTGGTCGGCTCGCTGCTTTTTGCGTCGGCGGCAATCCTTTTCGGGGAGCAATATGTTCGGATTTTCAGCAAGGATCCGGAAGTGATTGTTTTAGCGACGGGCTATCTGCGTTATTTGGCTATCGGCTTTGTGCCCGGCGCTTTTGCATACACCTTCGTGGTTGGACTTCGCAGCGTAAAGGATCCGAAGTTTCCGATGTTTACGAGCATCGTTGCCATCAGCGTCAATACTTTTCTCAATTACTGTCTGATTTTCGGGAATTTCGGTTTTCCGAAGATGGGTGTAAACGGGGCGGCGATTGCGACGACCTGCGCTCGTTTGATAGAATGCGGGATGATGGTCTTTTCGGTTTATTTCGGCTCGAGGGGATTGCTCAAGGTTTATCCGAAGGATATTTTTGCGATTGAGAAAGAATTTATCAAAAAATATTTTCAGGTGGCATGGCCGATTATTGCGAGTGAGGCAATGTGGGGCTTGGGTACGGTGATGTATTCGCTGGCCTACTCCAAACTCGGAACGACCGCTTTTGCCGCAACGCAAAGAGCGCAAATCGTCAATGACATCATGTTGGTGGCATCTTTCGGTGTCGCAAGCTCGGTCGGGACGATTTTGGGGAACAAGCTGGGTGAAGGCAATCGCGAGATGGCGATTTTGTATTCCCGAAAAATTATGAAGCTGGCAATCAGCGTCGGCTTGTTGACAGGTGCAATTTTGTTTATTATCACGCCGGTCGTGCCGAAGATATTTGGGGTATCGGATGAGTCGGGCAATCTGATAATCCATATTTTGAGAGTGCGCGCGATGATAAACTGTGTTGTGACTTTCAACTGGACGAATGTGACGGGTATTTTGCGCTCGGGCGGCGATACGGTATGGGCGCTTTTGATTGATGTCGGACCGATGTGGTTGATCGGTGTTCCGTTGGCACTTGCCGGAGCGACAATTTGGCATTGGCCGATTTATCTGGTGGTGATGGCGACCTTTGTCGATGAGCTCGTGAAATTTATCATCGGTGTGCCGAGAGCGCTGAGGAATAAATGGGCGAATGTGCTGGTGGAGGAGAGAGCATGAAGCATATTTTTATTATCAACCCTGTTGCGGGAACGGGAAAGGCGCGTGAATTTTTTATGCCGCGCATTTTGTCGGAGATTCGGAAATCGGATGTGGAGTATAAGGTGCATATCACGACGAAGGTCGGCGATGCTCGACGCTTTGTCAAAAGGCTTTGCTCTTTTCGAAGGGATTTGGCGCAGACGCTGCGATTTTATGCCTGTGGCGGCGACGGCACGCTCAGCGAGGTAATCGACGGAGCGGCGAGCTATTCAAATGTTGAAATTGCTTGTATTCCGGCCGGAACCGGAAATGATTTTGTACGAAATTTTGATAAAAAAGCTTTTAAGGATATCGCCGCGCAGATTCGAGGAAAAGCGGTGTCTGTCGATGTGATGATTTATCAGACGGACTGTGGAAAAATACAAAGAGGAATCAATCTCATCAATATGGGTGTCGACACGGAAGCGGTCAAATATATGGAGATGGTGAAGCAGAAAAAGATTTTGCGCGGAACATCGGCATATATTTTCGGCGCCGCCTGTGCATTTTTTCAGCTGTCGAGCTATGATGTCAAATTAAAAATTGACGGCAAAACGGACTTTGACGGGGAGATTACGCTGCTCGCCATTGGAAACGGTACCACTTATGGCGGAGGATTCAAAGCGACTCCGGAGGCAAAGGTCGATGACGGATTGTTGGATATATGTCTCGTTCGGAAAATCAATCGCCGACAATTTCTTCAGCTGGTCGGTGCGTACAAAAAAGGAACGCATATCCAAAAAGAAAATGCAAAAAATATTGTGCGTTATAAGAGGGCGCAAAAAATCGAGATTCAATCCGAAACGGATTTGGGTGTTTCCATCGACGGAGAGCTCATCCATACCAAGAACCTGAAAGTGGAAGTCAGACCTCAGGCTCTTCGTTTCGTGATTCCGAATAAATAAATCTCTGTTTATAGGCGGAAATTTCGGATAGGAAATACAATTACGAAATGGGTCATAAAAATGATTTATGAGAATCACTACTATATAAACAGAAATTCCGGATGTAGGAATCGGGGACAGCATCGGTTATAAAAACTTTATAAAATATCTCTTCCTTTATATAGCATCGGTACTATATAAAGGAAGAGATATTTTTTGTTTCGGAATGTCGTTCAGAATCCGAATTATTTTCAGCTATATATAAATTATTTTCAGCTATATATAAAGGAAGCTTTTTTATTTTTTCATCATAGTTTTTTCAATTCGAACTTTCGTTCTTGGATTTTAACTTCCAAACTTTTTGCGTTTGAAATTTTAAATTTTGATTGGGACTTCGGATTGTTGTCTTTGATTTCAATTTCAAATTTGTGTTTTATTTTTTTGAAATTCTTATTTCCATTTACGATGTGCTTTTTGATTTTCATTTTCCATTTTTGATTTTAGTTTTGATTCTGAGATTCGGATTTGCACTTTGGATTTTATTTTCTGTTTTGGATTTTGATGCTCATTTTTGACTTTCAGATTTGAAAATTTTTCTCCGATTTTGTTTTGGTCTTGGATTTTCGATCTCGATTTCAACTTCTCGTTCTACAAATGTAAAATATTTTTTCGCTCTGTAAACAAGATTTTGCAATGCTTACAAAAAAAGATGAAAAAAATTTTAAAAAAAGGTGTTGACAAAATATATTAGACAGATGTAGAATGTGAGCAAGAAGAAAAACAAAGACATTTGTAGAAAATCAAAAACATGTTAATTTTGAAATCTGAATTCAGATGAATAGAATAAAATTGGAGGCGAGAAATATGAAAGCAAATAATAAAAAATTAATGGTTGCTACAATGGCAACGGCGATGACATTTACTATGGCGGCAGGTTCCTTGATGGGATTTGCAAATCCGGCGAGGTCGGCGGACATCGGTGAGGCGAAAGCGAGAGCGATTGCACTTCGAGATGCCGGCTTGAAAGAAAATCAAGTTTCATTCGTTCGTATCCGTTTGGACAGAGAGAATGGAAGAAATGAGTATGATATCGAGTTCTACAGCAACGGTGTGGAATACGATTACGAAATCGATGCGAGAACGGGAGCGATTATGGAAAAAGATAGAGATATCGAGAACTATCGAATCCCGAAAAAGCAGGTAAACAAAACAACCGCACCAAAGGCTGCACCGAAAGCGACACCGAAGCCAAAAGTAAATGGCGGAGTAATCGGTGAAGCGAGAGCGAAGCAAATTGCTTTGCAACAAGCGGGACTCAAAGCGAGCCAAGTAAAATTCGTGAGTGTGAAACTGGATCGAGATGACGGTCGTTTGGAATACGATGTTGAATTCTACCATGGTAACAAAGAGTACGATTTTGAAATCGACGCAACCAGCGGAGCGATCAGAAGCTTCGATACGGATTTGGAAAATGATATCCATGTAAATCGTAGTGTTCAAAACAATCGTTGGGACGATGATGATGACGATGACTGGGATGACAGAGATGATGATCGTTGGGATGACAGAGATGACGATGATGACGACTGGGATGACAGAGATGATGACTAAGCAGTCAAAGTGCATTTTGCACCTTGCATAGATTTGGAAAGTTTTTTGTATCCGCTCTTACAAAAAACTTTCCTCCCCCTTTCAAATTGACTGTGGATTTTCACAGAATAAATTTTCTTTATTAAATCAAAACAAACAAAATTCAGTTGATAGGAGTTAAAAAAATTTTTTCCCCGCGTCAAGACTTGCGGCGGAAGGGTTTAAACAAAACCTCAAATTTTTTACAAAAAACTGTATTGACAAAAAAACAAGACGCTTGTAGAATATGACAAAGACAAATGTAGAAACTTTATAAAGGTTGAATTGCTTTTGGAAATTCCAAAAAGCTTCAATATAAAAAGACATTGAGATATCAGCATAATAATTATATGAGTGTAGGAGGGTTTACAATGAAATCAAATGGAAGAATTAAAAAGTTACCTATGGTGATGGCTGCAGCTCTTTTGGCAAGCACCTTGGCAACCGGATCAATCGAAGCATTTGCTTCTTCAAAAATTATTTCCGCATCAAGAGCAAAGAAAATTGCACTTCGTGATGCGGGAGTAAAAGAAAAAGATGTTACTTTTGTAAAAGTACAGCTTGAATATGAAGACGGAAGACAGGAATATGATGTTGAGTTCTACAAAGGCAATGTAGAATATGACTATGAAATTGACGCGAAAAGCGGAAGAATCTTGGAGAAAGACCAGGATATCGAGAATTTCACAATTCCTAAAAAGCCGGGCAAGCCTGCAAAGCTTATCAGCGAGTCAAAAGCGAAGAAAATTGCTCTTCGTCACGCAGGTCTTAAAGAAAAAGATGTCACTTTTGTAAAAGTGAAATTGGACTATGATGACGGTGTACAAATTTATGATGTAGAGTTTTATCATGGCAATTACGAGTATGACTACGAAATTGATGCGAGAAACGGAAGAATACTTGATGTTGACTGGGATATTGAGGATTTTGTAATTCCGGCACCGAAGCCACAACCACCGGCAAATCTAATCGGCGATGCGAAAGCGAAGCAAATTGCTCTTCGTCATGCAGGACTGAAAGAAAATGAAGTTACTTTCGTAAAAGTTAAACTTGACAAAGACGATGGCGTACAGGTATACGATGTTGAGTTCTACAAAGGAAATGTAGAATACGATTATGAAATTGATGCGGTAACGGGAGCGATTCTTGAAGTGGATTGGGATATCGATAACTTCGTAATTCCGGCACCGAAGCCACAGCCACCGGCAAATCTAATCGGTGAAGCGAAAGCGAAATCAATCGCACTTAGCCATGCGGGACTAAGAGAAAATGAAGTTACTTTTGTAAAAGTAAAACTTGACAAAGATGACGGCGTATTGGTATATGATGTTGAGTTCTACAAAGGAAATGTAGAATACGATTATGAAATTGACGCGGTAACGGGCGCGATTCGTGAGATGGATAGAGATATCGATAACTTCGTAATTCCTGCACCGAAGCCACAGCCACCGGCAAATCTAATCGGTGAAGCGAAAGCGAAATCAATCGCACTTAGCCATGCGGGACTAAGAGAAAATGAAGTTACTTTTGT
>JBGZSM010000057.1:0-7961 GCA_041853585.1 Filifactoraceae bacterium | reverse complement strand
TCATGCCATCAAGACTCGTTTCTCTTTTGGTCTTGACGGCATCCGACTAAATTCTGTTCTGCAAGTACCCGTTCCATGTGTTGAATTTAGTGCTTTTCAATTTTTTCTACAAAATATGCATTTGCTATTGCAATTTAGGCTTTGAAAATATTATGTCTGAAAATCGGCGCCATCATCTCATTATCGAGTTGCTCAATAAATTCCTTGTGACAGCATGGTACGACAATCATCGCGGGCACATTGAGCCGAACGCCCGTAGCGATTGCAAAATCGGTCGCGTTGTCGCAGGCGTGCAGGCTGACGAGCAAGTCGATTTTTCGGCTCGGCTCAAAAGAATTGAGGTCAGCTTGCACAAATTCCATATTCTGATAGCCGAGTCGTTTGGATCGCTCAATCGACGATTCGATGACTTGGCTGTTGTAATCCACGCCGATGATATGACATTTTCGTTTGAGCACTTCGACCAGGTAATGATTGAGCACGAAGGTCAAATAACTTTTTCCGCAAGCGCAGTCGAGCAAGGTGATGCTTCTGTCTTTGGGCAAAGCCTGCACGATGGGGTCAACTACCTCGATAAAATGGTCGATTTGATTGTACTTGCGAATTTTGTCATTCTTAATTTTACCGTCCCCGGTCATAATCCCAATCTCGCGCAAAAGATTTTGTGCCTTGGACGCTTTGATATAATAATCCCGCTCCGAGCGGCTTTGCACATTGATTTCGTCAGGCTGCTCCTGCTTTTTGATTTTGACATCCTTGCCATCCGCCATAATCGTCAAAATACCTCCGCGCTCTTTATAAATCAAATTCATCGCATCGTATTTGATGCTTTCTTCCACAAGAAAATCCAGAGCCTGCACAAAGTCAAGCTCCAGATATTCCTTGTTATAATATAATTTTTCTACAAAAGTTGCCGTCTGCTTTTTCCTTCCCGAAAAAAATTCAGCATCCAAACCGACGAAAAACTCTTTGGATTCTTCATGTCGGCTCTTAATTCCGGTTGCAAAAAGCTTAATTTTTTGGATTTCCTTCTTGTTCATTTCCCTTTTGTTCTTCCTGTTCTTCAATCTTCTTGATTGGCGAATCGTATCCTTTATATATTAAAGTCACATCGTCTCCGGTGTATTTGAATACATTGTAATTGTCGACCACATTGTTGTCCGCTGAAATGACAATTTCTTCATCCCGCTCGTTGTCGGTGTTGGCAAAATTGATTTGAGGATAGCTTCCTCCGTCATAATCCGGATCCATCTCTTTGAGATGAGTTTTCTTGCCATCCCAAACGAGCAGATACAATTTTTCAAATCGCGATGTCAAACCTTCGACCTTGTTGCCGAGCAGCACAATCTTTTCGTCAATCTTGCCGTCGCCGTTGAGGTCGAGATTGTTGATATATTGAATCATCAGCGGATTTTTGCCGAGTGCAAGCTTCGACGGATTGTCGTATTTCGCCGGCGTCATCGTGATCGTTGCATATTTTCCGTGATGCATCAATTTATAATGAACGGCATCTTTGACCCAAACGGCATAACCTTCTTTTTTGCTCGGGTCTTTATCTTCCATCGGCGTCCCCAGCTGCTCTTTCAATTTGTCGAAAAGCTGCTGTCCGGTCTGGTCGGCAATTTGCAATTTGATGCGCTCATAGAGATTATCCTTATTGTAGAAGAACCATCCCTTACGCTCTTTGCCGAACCAATTCGCCGTAAAAGTGTCGTATCTCGTTTCGGCCGTTTTGCCGTCGCCCGAGCCTGCAGGCTCGCCAAGCAAGGCTTTCAGATTTGCTCTGTCCAAAGACAAAATTTCCATCGGATGCATTCTGACATCGAGTTTTTTGTAATTGGCCCCCGAGGTTTCCAAATGCGTTCTGCCGAGCGTCGGCAACTTCTTATAATTGTAGAGATAAATTCCGCCGCCGATAAAAACCACGCACAGCGCGAGCACAACGGTAATGCGATTATCGAGCAAAAATTGTTTCCAACCATGCTTTTGAATATCCTTTTGTGCCTTGTCGATTTTTTTCTTCGTGCCGTCCGCAATCGCCGATGTCGAATTTTTGATGGCCGTTCCGGTCGCCTCTGCAATCGGTTTGGCTTTTTCAGCCGCATTCTTCGTCATCTCGGCAGCTTTTTGCGATGCTTTTTTCGCTTTTTTCGCCGCCTTTTTGGATGCCTTCTTCGTCATCTTTTTTGTATGTTTAACGGTTTCGTTGACTTTTTCGACCCCGATTGCGACCATTTCATCAAATTTTTCTTTGCCTTCCGCAAGAGTCTCTCTCGCTTCTTTGGACAAAACTTCGTAATCTTCGCTCGGGTCTTGCGACTCTTGTGCGGGTTCTTCCACCGCTTCCTGCGCCGGTTCTTGTTCTTCCTTATCGTTATTTTTTATTTTATTGCGAGCTATCTCTTCGCTGTCGAGCAGAACATCAAGCAATTCGTCTCCGGTTTTTCCGGAATGATCAATCGGATTGCCGTCCTCATCCAGCTCCATCAGCGAGTTGTTATTGATATCAAATAAAAGCTCCTTTATTCTTCCCTTTGCCATAATTTCTCCTTTTTTCCTTTCGTACTTTTGCAAAATCGCCACCGCAAAGGCAAAAGCACGCTGTTATTTTTATAATTCCGAATCGGAATTTCATTGCGATTTCCAAGATAATTATACCATAAACTGAGGTATAATCGTGTGAAAAATGTATATTTGACATTTTTGTCATTTAGCTTTATTATCTAAAGTAAGAATATTTTTAGGGGAGGAGCTATGCCAAAAATCGTAAATGTTGAAGAAAAAAAACAAGAAATCTATAAATCCGCTACGCAAGTTTTTTTCGACAAAGGATATAATAATACGACCTTAGGCGATATTGCCAAAGCCAGCAAAGTCGGTCGAAGTACGATATATCAGTATTTCAGAAACAAAGAAGAGATTTTTCACGAGGTGTCGATTTCTTTTTTCTCCGAATTGGTATCATCATTGGACGAGATTATGCAGACGGACGCTATCCCAACTGAAAAGCTGAAAAAAATGCTCGGCGTTTTTATATTTGAAAACGGTGCGGATGCCAAAAGATTTTTTCAGCTCGCCAAAGTGCTTTTATTTTTGAAAGCAAACAGCTCAATTTTTGAAAATCAATTCAAATTTTTGTATTTGAGTGTGCAGGATATGTTCTATCAGGTAATTGAAAACGGAATCAAAAAAGGTCAGCTGAAACAATGCGACCCCGAAGCGATGACGCTTACCATCTTCGGATTGGCGCAATCGATTATCTTGCATACCTATTTGAACAGTCAATCGAGTCATGATGAATATTTCAAAGCGATTTGTATTCTGATTGACGGTATCGGTATGGAATAGGAGGTTAGAATGGATAAACCAAAAAACAAACAAAAAACAATTGTTCGCGTTATCGCGGGTATGATTGTTGCACTTATGCTTTTGTCCACGCTTTCGGGCTTATTAGGTTATCTTTAAGAACAAAAAAATCCCGGCTTGAATCAGTCACCGGGATTTTTTGTTTTTAATTTTCTATCGGTATTTCGAGTCCAAACTCTTTTTCTATAAAAAGTTTTACGAATTTGCAATTATCGTACAGGACAAATGCCTGAATCACAAGCATCATTCTCCAATTCGTATTCTTCTTCTCGCGTTTCATATTTGCTGATAAGCGAAGGAATGAACGGTTTCATTTCTTTTTTACGCTTCTCGTATTCCTCCGCCGTAATCGTTTCGTAAGGCATCAAATCGTAGAAAGCATCGCTGAGCGGAATGAAAGACACCGCCACAATTTTTTCCCAGTTGTTCCACACGAATTCTTCGACGGCTTCCCATTCGTCCTCGCGAACATGAACCGTAATCGAACAGTTGTGGTCAACATAGTTTTCCATAAACATAATATAATTTTCCAGTTGCTCCACTGCCGAAATATCATATTTCGTTTTTCCATTCGGTGCTTTGACCGGGAATTCGACAACCTTGGTCGATGCGGTTTCCATCTCTTGACCGACCTCCGGGAAAATCGGATAGCCGAGTTCTTCGACCACTTTTACCATCGGATCGTTTGCCGAAATTCGCACTCGGCGCACGAAGTACGGTGCATGCGAGTAGTGAACGCCGCTCGATACGGTCGGCAATTGTGACAAAGTTCCCTCCGGCTTTACCGTAGTGACGAGCAGCGGTGCATTTTGTCCAAGCTCTTTGGCATATTCATCCGCAGCTTCTCTCGCCGCTCGACGCATTTTTTGTAAAAGTTGCGCCTCCTGCTCCTTGTCCAAACCGACCAAGTTGACCATATCCTGCCAACCGGTCAATGAACAGCCGAGCAATCGGTCGCGCTTCTGCGTCTTATCCCAATCCGGAAGTTCCAGCTCGAGCATCGTCATTCGATAGCCGGCTCTTGCGGACAATCTTTGCGCTTTGAGCAATTCCGCTTCATCCAAAATTCCGTATTCATCAACGAATGCCATCACATTGACGGTCGTAAGATTACACACGCCTTTGGAGTCAAGCAAAATTTCGCCGCAAGGATTGACACCTTTCATATTCGGACGACGCTCCGCCGCCGCAGAATGATTGATGAAGCCCGGTTCACCGGAATATCTCATGCGCTCGAGTTGTGTATGCAATTCAGCGCGCGTAGGTTTCTTTTTGAAATAGATGGAGTTGTTGCTCATCTGTCTATGCGCGATGTCCTGATTGATTTGCCATTTATTATTTTCAAAAGTATATAGATTGGATTTCGCGTTGATTGCCTCATTATCGTCCTGGTCGATGATGACCATTTCGGCAGTTCGTCGCACGCCGCCGACAACCACATTTTCACCGATGATATTCGCGATGTCCATGCAATCTACGGAAGTGAGACGCACTTTCTTCTGACTGATGCTGAGCGCTCGTTTTTTGATAACCGTATCAATTTTGCGGAACATGCTCTTGAGGCTCTCGTGACCGGATGCCGTTCCGCCGAACTTTCTCAAACGCTCGCCTTTTTCACGAACATTGGAGTAGTCCACAAAAATATTTTTGATGCCGCGATAGTTATGCTCGGTCAAAATTTCAAAGAAGAACGACAGAGACTCAATCCAGCCTTCCTTGGAATCGCCCACCACAATCTCAACGGAATCGTCCGCATAAAAATTCAGCGATGTATTTTCACGACGCTCCGCCTTGGACTTCGGCGTATAATCCGTATGCATCAATTTATAGTCGGTTCGAATTTTCGGCATTGATGAAATATCCTCATCCAACACACGAACGCCGACCCCGCAACCGAGCATCAACAGATAAAACAAATCTTTGAAAGACTTGAAGGAATCCACGACCTCAAAAGCGCAGTTGAAATTCGCCAGCGGATACGCCTTGCTGACTTCGGTATTTCCAATCCAGAAAGTTCGTCCGGACAGGAATTGTCTCAAATTAAAAATATTGTCGTATAATTTTTCCGCTTCCTCCACCGTCGTCGGCGCAATCGATGTATTGTATTCCACCGCGCGTTTGACGGTCTCATACCAATATTCCCTTCTGCCGAGCGAATTGATGAATCGCGAATAAGTTCTATAAAATACGAAGTTTCCAAGCTCGCCCATCGGTGCGACCGAATGCTTATACTTGCTCAAAAATTCTTCGCTCAATGTACTGTCTTTTTCCTGGCGATAATCTCTCGATTTATTTCGCTCACTGCGATAAAGAATATATCTTTTTGCAACATCCTTACGAACGGAGTCCATCAATAAGATTTCCACCATATCTTGTATCTCTTCAATTCTTACAACATCCTTCGCAAGCTCAAATTCGTGCTGAATTTTCAACGAAATATCCCGAGCCAGCTCCGAATCCACTCCGTCGATAGTCTCCATCATGGCACTCTCAATTGCTTTTTGAATTTTAATCGCTTCGAACTCCACAAGCGATTTATTCCTTTTCTCGACCTTCATTCCGAGTCCCCCTCCAATAATTTGCGTTTTTATTTTGGATATCAAATTCTGAAATCCGTTTTAGTGTTCGTTTTGCATTATATCACAAGATATTGTGTTTTGTCATCTCATTTTTAAATTTTTATTCTTTATATGGTATCAACAAAAATAACATTTTGTATTGACAAAGCCGATTTTTTATGCAACTTTTGACTTTCAATAGTTCCACAAAGCATACAAATTTTTATTCACTAAGGAAAATTATTTGCACACAATTTATCCCAAAGTTATCCACCTTATCCACAAAATTATCCACATGTCAACGCAAATTTTTATTTTTTTGAAGAAAAATTTTTGAGAAAATAAAAATGAGCATTCGCTTTAATTTGCGTTTGCTCATCCATACCATATCTTGTGGTAAAAATTTTTTCCAATACAATTTCTAAATACGATTTTTGATTTATTTTAAATTTTGCGTTGCGATTCTATTTCAAATTACCAAAAAATCATCTTCCGAGAACCAACGAGCATTACGGTTTTTCCGAGGGTACGAATGACAATATTTTTTCATCCAGTTGAAATGTTATCGTCTCGGTTGTCGTCCCGTCTTGGTATTCTCGAGTCCCATAAACCCCGACAACATTCTCTTCCTCAAATTTCATATCGAATTTATACGCATCGCCGACTTTTTCCAACGAGTAAGTGCCTTCCCGTATCGTACCGCTCTCATTGTCCGTCAAGATAAAATTTCCGTTCTCCAATTTAAGTGTCATATCGTATTCTATAAAATCATCCGGCAGCTCTCCTTCCATAAAATCGGAATGTTTTTCCGTTCTCCACTCGGATTCAATATTCTTTTCAGACAAATTTTTTCCACCGCAAGCCGCTAAAATAATCACCATAACCAATCCCAATATCAAATTCTTTTTCATAACTCTTCCTCACTTGTTCTTTTCTTCTACCTATTCCAAAAAACGGATAAAGCCTTAAATAAAGCAAATATAGTCGCTTCAACAAATAATCTTTTGAATAAACTTTGCCGAGTAACAATGAATACATTCGATTACAAATCTTGGATATTCATTTTGTCAATTTCTTTTTTTGACTTCATCTTGTCAAGCTCGGTTTCCTTTTTCCTTCTACTCTCTTGATACAGGTTAATCATTATATAAATGAAGGTCGGTATATTCCAAGTCAAAAACAAGAATACCATTCCCATCAGCGCTTGTTTGCGAGCCGAACCGTCATCTACCATCTCCGGCAATACCATAAAATTCGCTAAACCGAGTATCATAATCAAAGTCAAAATCACATGTACAATCGGCAATATCCAGCCGAGCGAAGCACTTTTTTTCGACAAATGAATTTGTAAAAAAATAAAAACAACACAAAGCCCGATAAATAAAGGAAATCCCATAATTCCCATCGTTGCTATTCTCATTTCACTTCTCCTCTCATTTTTCGATATTCCGAAATCAAAATTTTTGCCGTTTCAAAATCGAGTCGCTCATTCACCGCCAGTCTTTTTACAAGGGCGATATAAGGCTCGTCGGTCGTGCTCTCGCCAATTTTTATTTTTTGAATCAATTTGTCCAAACGAAGTCGTACTGTCGGATAGGTAACTTTGTATTGATTCGCGATTTCCTTGAGCGAGCCCGAAGCCAAAATAAATCTTTTGATAAAAGCCATATCTTCATCGTCCAAATTGGACATCCAATCAGGCATCACTTCCATGTTGTCTCCTTTCTTTCTTATAAACTTTCCAAAAAAACTTTGTCTTCAACAAAAGAGAATCCTTATGAAGAAATTCGATTTAAAATCATACCGATGAAAATCCGGATTCCCTTTTGACAGTTCCCACGCCAAAATTCAAAACTCTATTCTTGATTCGAATTTGATGTTACAAATTTGCCCCTTAGTTCAAACCATGTTCTATACAAAATCTTGTTACCTGAATTCAATCTCATTTCAAAGATCCGAATTCATCTCAAAGCCAAAAATTCAAAGGCTGTTACAGATTCAGGTTTTATTTTCAAATTCAACTTCCTTTAATAATAT
>JBGZSM010000056.1:0-88663 GCA_041853585.1 Filifactoraceae bacterium | reverse complement strand
CTTTTTGTACCCAATTTCATTTAGTATCAGCATTTTTTCTGTTTCATGAACGGGAATAGTAACTATTTTATGCGCCTAATCGGTTGGATTAAAAAAGGGAGCTGCGGCAGAATGAAAAAATCTCATTCTGCAACAGCTCCCTTCTTATGAATGAATAAATAATAAAAATGAATAAGTCCATGCGGTCTATTCTTTGGTGCAAATCGAGTAAATGCAATCACGATTTGCAGTTTTTTGTGATTATGGGAGATTCGCTTTTCATTTGTTCACGCTACCTTAAAAAGCTTTAACTATATATCGGAAAGCCCTGCTTTTTCTTAAGTATTTTTCATATAAAAGTCATCAAAAAATCTTTTTTTCGCATCAAAAAAACCGTCGCCCGATTTTTTAATCGGAGCAACGATTTTTCGTTTTTCTATAAGTCGTCTTCGATGACGCTTGATTTGGAATATGCGGATGGTTTTGCTTCAAAAAAGTCGGTTTTGATAGCATTCGGGTCGGAGTATTCCATGACCCAGGCCATCGACTCCGGCTCTTTTTCGTAGCCCGGATAAATCAAATCGAAGCCCAGTCCTTTGCAGCGCAAATTGCCAAGATATTTCAGATAGTCTTCTATCATCGTCATGGTCAAGCCGCGAATATTGTCGCCGATGACATATCTCGCCCATTTGATTTCTTCTTCAACGCCCTGCTTAATCATATTTCGGAAAATCTCGATATTCTCCGGCGTAAAAATTTCCGGCTCTTCTTTTTTCAGTTCCATAATAATGGAGCGGAACAGCCAAAGATGCGTATTTTCATCGCGGTTGATATATCGAATCTCCTGCACCGTTCCCGGCACCTTTCCGTTTCTGCCCAAGGAGTAGAAGAACATAAATCCCGAGTAGAAATAAATACCTTCGAGAATATAGTTCGCCACCGCCGTTTTGACCAGATTGTACTTGGTTCGGTTGTGGTAAAAATCATTGTATTGCTCGCCGATAAATTTGTTTCGCTCAAGCAGCAAAGGGTCATCCTTCCATTGATACAAAATATTGGTGCGCTCTTCCGGTGAGCAAATCGTATCCAAGATATAGCCGTAACTCTGTGAATGAATCGCCTCCTGATATGCCTGAATCGTCAAGCACAAATTCACTTCGTTCGCCGTGATGAATTCGCCGATGTTCGGTAAGTTTGCCGTTTGCAGCGAATCCAAAAAGATGAGGAAGGAAAGAATTTTGTCATAAGCCGTTTTTTCTTCCGGCTCCAGATTTCGATAATCCTTGATGTCCTGTGTCAAATTGATTTCTTCCGGTATCCAAAAATTATTCATCGCATGGCGATACCAATCGCTGACCCAAGCATATTTCATATTGTTAAAGTCATTCAGATTGGTCGTGTTTCCGTTAATCATTCGTCTTTTGGAAAGTTCAATATCTCCATGCTCGTTAAACAAGGCTTTTCGTTTTACTTCCGACATTTTCTCCTCCTATGCGCTACAGCTTTCGCATTCTTCTATTTCAAGCGATTTACTTCGTACATAATACAGCGTTTTGACCTCATGCTCGCAAGCGCTGATATATAAATTCAAAATTCGGCTCATGCTGAACTCGGTTGTAATATACAGATTGACGGATTGTGATTGGTCGATATGTCGCTGTCGTATCGCCGCCGAGCGAATCACCCAATTCTGGTCAATTTCATGAGCATTTTCATAGAGCCAAAAAGTTTCCAGCGTGAGATTCGGTGCAACGCGCGGTACGATTTGACCTTTCTTTTCTTCCAAGAAATATCTTTTCATCACCGGGTCGATGGCCGCAGTCGTTCCCGCGATAATTGATGTCGAACTGGTCGGTGCGATCGCCATCAGATAGCCGTTGCGCAACCCGCTTTCCTGAATTTGTTTTTTCAATTCTATCCAGCGCGGTGAATTGTAATTTCTTTTTTCAAAATATTTTCCGGTATCCCAATCCGAGCCTTTGAAGTACGCATAGCTGCCTTTTTCCTTACTGATTTCGTTGCTCGCTTTGATGGCGAAGTAGTTGATGTCCTCATAAACCTCATCGGCAAATTGCAAATGCTCTTCGCTTTGGAATGAAATTTTATTTTTGACCAAGCTGTGATGGTAGCCGCTCGTTCCAAGTCCGATTGCCCGATATTTTTGATTCGTAATTTGTGCATAAGGCAACGGATAGTAGTTGAGGTCGATAACATTGTCGAGTGCTCGCACGACGGTCGTAACGACTTGCTCAAGCTCCGACTTATCTTTGACTTCGATGTTGCCGAGCACGAGCGATGCGAGATTACATACGACAAAATCGCCCGGCTTGCTTTTGCTCACGACCACTTCTTCTCCGTTCACTTCGACAATTTCCGTCGAAACCGATTCGATTGCGCGCATATTCTGAGCGATCTCGGTACAGAGATTGGATGAATAGATGATGCCTTGATGTCCGTTCGGGTTGTATCGATTGACAACATCGCGATTGAAAACGAAAGGCGTTCCCGTTTCTACCGAGGATTTGATAATCAATCGTACCATGTCCTTGACCGTCATCACGCGCTTATCCAATCGGGAATCGTTCACGCAATCCAAATATCTCTCTTGCCACTGTTCCCCATAGTAGTCTTCCAAGTTATATCCCTTCACGGAGCGCACTTCATGCGGGCAGAACATATACCAATTCGCATCGATATCCTCTTTTGCCAATTGCCAAAAATAATCCGGAAAACAAACCGCCGGAAAAATATCATGCGCTTTCATTCTGTCATCGCCATTGTTGGTACGCAGTTGCAAAAATTCCGGAATATCTTTGTGCCAAATATCCAAATATACTGCACAAGCGCCTTGTCGCACACCCAGTTGGTCAACCGCAACCGCCGTATCATTCGCTAATTTTATCCATCGAATCACACCGCCGGCAACACCTTTGAATCCTCGGATATCCGAGCCCATCGCGCGTACTTTCCCAAAATACAGTCCCATTCCGCCACCATGTTTGGAGACCTGAGAAAAATTCGTAATCGAGCGATAGATTCCGTCCAAACTGTCCGGAACCGTATCGATAAAGCAGGAGGATAACTGATGAAACGGCTTTCTCGCATTCGACATCGTCGGCGTCGCCATCGTTACTTGCAGCTTGCTCAAAATGTCATAGATTTTTTTCGCCCAAAACATCTTATTTTCTTTTTCAGGAATCGCCAAATGCATCGCAATTCCCATAAACATCTCCTGCACCGATTCCAAAATCTCCCCTTGATTGTCACGAATCAAATATCGCTTCATCACAAGGTCGAGCCCGCTGTAATTAAACAGATGATTTCTCTCCGGCGCCAAATATTGCTCCAGCTCATCCACTTCGGCATCGGAATAATTCTCGAGCATATATTTTCCATACAGTCCGGTCTTCGTGAGATAATGCAATTTTTCGCGCAAGGAATAAATCTCCAGCTTGTTCATCTCCAGTCGAATTTTTTGCTCAATCTGCAAAGATAGAAATCGCGCCGCGACAAATTCCCATTTCGGTGCTTCCTTGCTCGTCAATTCGCTCGCCGCTTTTATTAAAATCCCGAGATATTCTCTTTCGTTCATTCCCTCTTTGGCAAAGGATGCGAATTTACTGTATAAGAAAGACAGATTGTATGCATCTTCTTTGAATTCTTCCTGAATCCCTTTCATCACCGTCAAAATTTCTTTGTCCTGAAAATATTGTCCAAAATCTTCCAATGTTTTGCGCATCGTGTGATGGCTCGCACGATACAATATATAGGATTTGACAACGGTGTAAAAATTATTTTCAATCAGTGCAATCTCAACAAAATCCTGCACTTCTTCCACCGATACGATATGCTCTTTCGGAAATTGCGTGAGCACTTTTTGCTCCACTTCTTTCGCCATCGATTTGATTTTCACTTCGTCAATCGGCATGCCTACGCTGACAAATGCCTTTTCCATCGCAACTTCTATTTTGCGCAAGTCAAAATCCTTTTCTTCCCCATTTCTTTTAATAATCTTCACTGATAATCTCCCTGTAAATTTTTTTATCCATACTACTATACCATATATGTTGTGGAATGGAAACATTTTTTTATAACAAAACCCTACATATTGATGTTAATTTTCTTTCAATCGAAAAAGCGATTCCTTCTATCCAAGCCTTGCTTCACAATCACTTTTTTGTTTGCAAATAAAAAAGACTCGAAGCCGATTGACCCCAAGCCCAAAATCTTTATATAAAACTTTTAATATATTCTCCAAGCATCGAATAGACGGCTTCTTGAGTTTGCACAATGATTTTTTGTGCTTTTTTCAAATCCAATTTGATATTTTTTGCAACAGAAAGCAAGTCCTCTACCGAAGGATTCTTTCCATTACCATCGATCGTCGTTGCATGTTCTCCGCCAATCGAAGAACTAAAAGTCAAATCGTATGCGGGAGATAGCCTCCACCGTCCTTCATCAAATAAGAAGGAAAAGTTTTTGGAATGGTCATCCCGATTATGTGCAAATACATTGAAACACATCAGACGATATAGTTTTTCCACTTCACAATAGTCATTACAGAGCTTCATGGTCAGTTTCATCAAAATATTGTAATCTAAATTCGGCAAGCGATGCGAGATTTCCAAAAGACCGGATGCTGAAATCATGTGGATTCGCTTTGTCCCTCGACGATCAAAACGCTTGGTCGCAAAGTAGCCTGTGTTCTTCAAAGAGGGGAGCAATTTTACCTCCGCCATCTCGATACCGCATTCTTTAGCACAAAGGGCATACTCATATTCCTGAGCACCGATGTTCTTATCATCCATTGAAGACGGGAATTTCACAATCCATTCTTCGTCTTCCATCGTATAAAAAATCTTTGGGCGTGCCCCACCGGAAGAACCGCCCATATGAAAAATCTCGTCCAGATTTTCGGATTCGTGAGACTCAAAAATTTTTTCACATTCCTCGGCAATCTGATCGAAAGAGAGATTGCTTTGAGATATGGAAAATGATTTTTCCGGATGATAAGTCAATGCGCCCATTCCACTTTTCCCTACGATTGACAATCGTTCGAGACTTTCCACTTGAGTTGGGTTTAACTTGTTTTGGCGTAGCAATCGATCGACGAGCAATCGTCCCCAACCGTCGGGCAAACTATCGGAAAACACACCAAAAAGCCCTTCAAAAGTCTCATATTTTTTAGGAATAAACACTTCTTTCTGAAGAGGGAGTGAAAAAGGACTGATTGAAAAGCCATTCTCAATCCAAGCGGGGTCATATTCGAATGCAATCCGATAATCATTTGTTTTTGCAAGTGTCCCCACCTTACGCTCTTCAATAAATACATTCAACAAACTATACTTGTTCATCGATTACCTCCCGAATGGACAGATATTTTTTCTTGGCGAAAAGATGTTCAAAATCGTCTTCACATCCAAGAGCGAAAGCGACTTTAATCAGAGAGGACAATGATATTTCCCCGGTACTTTCAAAGCGTTTCAAAGAACCCAGGCTGACATCCGACCTTGTGCTTAATTCGGTCTGAGATAATTTTTTCTCCTTTCTTCGTGCTCTCATTCGGTTCGCTATATCTTTGTTAATATCCGCAGGAGATTTTAAAAAATAGATATCGTTCATAGATAATATTTTATCTCATTTCATCTTTTTTTGCAAGAAATAGCCAATATATTATCTTCCTAATCGAAAAATCAGGAGCATTGTTTTTTTAATAAAAATCATTAATACCAAAACCCATTCGAAAAAACAGTTATCAACAATTTGTATTTTGAATAACTGTTCGTTGCTTCTGACCTCGTAGGGAACGATGGCAGGTCGTTACGGACATACAATCGCTTGTTGGTCGCTGTATATCTCGCCAACCCATGGAAGCTACCAAAAATTTTTATCGCTTTGCTCAAAAATTTGGTTAGGTTCGTAATCTCTTGTTCCGCCCTTCCATCGGAATGGAAAAAGAGTGATTTCTCTCCGGAGTTTATTGGGTTTTCGTATAGATGACGGATTTGGAAAGAATCAAAAAAATGGCTTACTCTTTTGAGCTTGCCATTTTTTACAAACTTTTGCAACTGTGATTTATTATTCCTGACTTTGATGACAAAGTCCGATTTTACGATTCTGAATTTTATCCTGCTCCATGATTTTCGGACAGAGCATGATGCGATAGCGCACGATGGTTCCGCCGCTCTCCCGATTTTTCACTTCGATTCCGTAATCTTCACCGCACAAAATTCGGATGCGCTGGTCAACATTGCTCATGCCGATGCCGCCCAGCTTGGTCTTGATTAAATTGTGGTCTTCTTCTTCACGAGACGGATTGTATCCCAAGCCGTCGTCTTCCACCGTTATCATCAAATCATCTTCCTCGCGCCAATATTTGATGTCGATATGTCCCTTCCCTTTTTTCGGACGAATGCCATGATAGATGGAATTTTCGACAATGGGCTGGAGTATGAGCTTCGGCACCGATGCGATGAGAAGCTCTTCATTTCCTTCAATCGTGTAGTTGATTTTATCTTCGTAGCGCTGCTGCTGAATGCGCAAATAATTTTTGACATGGGCGATTTCCTGCTCGAGCGGTACGGCGTTTTGGTTGATGTTGAGCGAGAGTCGGAGCATTTCGCCAAGCGCCTTGCTGACCTCGACCACTTTTTCATTTTCGCCGAATTCCGCCAACCACAAAATCGTATCCAAGGTATTGTATAAGAAATGCGGATTGATTTGACTCTGTAAGGCTTTGAGCTCAAAAATCCGCTTGGCATTTTCTTTTTGCGAAATATCCTGAGTCAGCATCTGTATTCTATCGAGCAAGGCATTGTATTCTTTGGCAAGCTCGGAAATTTCAAGCGGTGTGTGTCGCTCGACCCGAATATGTCCCCAGCTTTCGTCCAATTCCTTCATCGCATTTTGAAGTTCGACAATCGGACGAGTCAATCGGCGGGATACCAAGAAGCTGATGACGATACTCGATAAAATGATGAGTCCGCCGAGCCAAACAATCGTGTCGATGAGTTTTGTTTTGAGCGCATCCACATCTTCCATTGAGGATACGCCGACCAACAGCCAATCCGAATGCGGAATACGATGCTTGGTTACAACATATTCCCGGCTGCTGATGATATTGGTTTCATTGCTCAAATCAATCAATTCTCTTGCGCGTTTCTCGTCGGCAAATATTTCTTCATCGGGATGATAAAGCACCTTGTTGTTGGAATCCAAAATGTAGGTGTAGCCCTTTTCTCCAAGATCCAATGTCGAAATATAGTCTTCGATAAAACGATAGGAAATGTCAATCAGCACCACACCGAGATGATTTTTATCCTCGCCGATGATTTCATGGCTGATGGAGATGACCCGGCTGGATTTGTCCATCGTAAAATCACCGCGCCTTATCGATGTGATGGTCGGCATTTGTTTATTTTTGAGTGCGCCTTTATACCATGATTCTTCCATCATGTTGTCGGATAGTGGAATCGCCATATTGCTGTCGCTCGTGATGGCAAATCCGTTTTTGGAAATCACGGCGATGGATTGAATTCGCGGGTCGCTTTCGGCGGTGATGTTGACCATGCCCGCCAACGATTCGATGGCCTTCCCGTCATCTTGACGAAGCGCGTCCTTCGTATTGGGATGCATGGCTATCAAATCGCTCAATCCTTTGATTTTATCCAAGTAGGATGAGATATAATCGCTCGCCTGTACGATGGAATCATTGGTTTGCTTCTGCCGATTCTCCAACATGATTTTGGATGCGGAATAATACGCAACCACCGAGAAAAGAATGACAATCATTGAAGATATCACAAAGAAGTAAAACGCGATTCGAACATTGAGTCTTGAAAAAAAGCCTTTAGTTTTCATTGGATTGAGCACCTTGTCGATATTGTTTCGGAGTGATTCCCCATGCTTTTTTAAATTTGGTTACAAAATAATTGACATCTTCGATTCCGATTGATTCCGCCACCTCATAATTTTTCATCGGTGTGGAAAGCAATAGCAACTTCGCTCTTTCCATTCGTTTTTTGTTTACATAATCCTGAAACGGTACGCCGTAAATCTGTTTGACGATTCCGCTCAGATAGCTGCTGTTGAAACCGATGTCACTCGCCATTTTAGAAAGTGAGTGATCCGGTGAGTACATATTTTCTTTCATATATTCGGTAATCGTGGTTACCAGGTCTGTCATATTGTTCGCTCCTTCTTCTATGATTATTTCTTCGCCTTCGGATAATTTTTCAAATTCATTCTGTTTGTTTCTCTCGTTAAGTAGTTTGACTATTTTGGTCAGCACAATTTCAATATCCGTTTTGGAAATCGGCTTGAGAATATAGTCGTCCACTTTCGCACGAATAGCGGTTTGGGCATATTCAAAGTAGTCATAGCCCGTCAAGATGATGATTAAAATTTCGGGATATCGCTCCTTGATGGTGGCGGAGGCGGTCAATCCGTCCATCTGCGGCATATTGATATCCATAATTATTAAATCCGGTTTGTGTTCTTCCACCATTTCAATCGCTTCTTCTCCACTTTCCGCCTCAACGATTTCGGCGATTCCGATGGTAGACAAATTGGCGAGAGATTTTATCCCTCGCCGAATCAATGGTTCATCATCAACAATTAGCAACTTATACATTCTGTGTTTCTCCTATCGGATTAAATACATCAAGTATTCATACCCTTGTTCTTTCATTTCTTCTAATGGGATGAATCGAATGGCTGCACTGTTGATACAGTATCGCAATCCGCCAAGCTCCTTCGGACCGTCTTCAAATACATGGCCCAAATGGGATTGTCCCGTGCGACCTCTCACTTCGACTCTAACCATATTATAGCTAGTGTCCTTATGATATGTCACGACATTTTTTTCAATCGGCTTTGCAAAACTTGGCCAACCGCATCCTGAGTCAAATTTGTCCGTTGATATAAATAGCGGCTCGCCCGTTGCAACATCGACATAAATCCCCGGCGCTTTGTTATCCCAATATTCATTTGAAAAAGCTCTTTCAGTATCATTTTCTTGGGTCACTTTATACTGAATATCAGTCAGTTTTTTTCGCAGCTCTTCATCGGATGGTTTCGGATATTTCGCCGGGTCGATGATTACCTCTGTTGCTTGATGAACATCAATATGACAGTAGCCATTCGGATTTTTCTCAAGATAGTCCTGATGATATTCCTCCGCCATCGTGAAGTCTTTCAGTGGGAGAACCTCGACTACGATGGGTTTGTCATATTTCTTTTGTTCCTCTTTTAAAATCTTTTGTGCAACCTGTTCTTCTTTAGGGTCGGTAAAATAAATACCGGATCTATATTGAGTGCCGCGGTCATTTCCCTGCTTGTTCAGACTTGTGGGGTCAACAACTTTAAGGTAGTAGGAGAGCAAGGTTTCAAGTGTCACTTTGCTTGGGTCATAGACAACTTTGACCGTTTCGGCATGGCCACTGCCTTTGTAAATTAAATCCTCATACTTCGGATTTTTTGTATTTCCATTCGCATATCCGCTCACTGCGTCCGCAACGCCGTAAACTCTTTCAAGATATGCTTCCAGTCCCCAGAAGCATCCGCCGGCAAGATAAATTTCTTTCAAATTCGCTTTGCTGTAATCAATCTTGTCGTTCGGATTCTCCGGAAGTCCTGATTTTTTGTTTTCAGTAATAATCGGTTTAAATTGAATTTTGTTATCTGCATTGCTTACGGGATCTTCTTTCTTCGTTGCAGCCTGTGTGCATGCTGTAAAAATTCCCAGCGCAACGACCGCAGCCCCCAGTATTATCGGTAATCTCATAAACAACCTCCATTCTCTATTTTACTTTTGTAAATGCATCTTTGATCATATCTGCTGATAAATGTCCCGGCTGAACTCCGATAAGCACTCCGTCAGAGCCTACCACTACGGAAGTCGGATACGCTCTCACGCCGTAGTTTTTAATCGAATCGCCTGTTTCATCATAAAGCACTTTGATGTTTTTGTGTCCAAGACCTTCAAACCATTTGATAAAGTCTTCTTTGCTTTTCTCACCGTTGATGTTCGGTGCAACTACCGTAACGATTTCAAAGTCGTTGTTTTGTCCTGCCAACTCGTTCAGTTCTTCAAGTCCTGACAAGCAGATTGGACACCATGAAGCCCAGAATTTTACATAAACTTTCTTTCCGGTCATCTGACTCAATTTAACTTCTTTGCCGTCTTTGTCTTTAAGAATCATATCCGGAGCAATATCTCCCTGATTCATTTTCTCAACGCTCTTGGTCACTTTTTTATCGTCCATCATCTTCTTGTCGTCCATCATTTTTTTATCGGATATTTTGTCTTTCATCTTGTCACCGGATATTTTGTCATGATCTTTTTTGTCGTCCATCATCTTCTTGTCGGACATATTTTCTTTCATCTTGTCACCCGACATTTTATCTTCCGATTTATCGTCCATCATCTGTGTTTGCTCGGTCTTTGCCGTCTCCATATTATCTTGTGCATTGGTTGCCGCTTTCGCTCCACATGCTGTCAACGCCAATACGGATACTCCCAAAATCATCGCCATTTTTAAACTTTTCATCTTCATTTCTCCTCTTTTTTAATATTTCTTTTTCATTTCTTTTTATAAAATTTGTTTTATTATTTTCTGCGCAGGATTTTCCCGCGATTATAAGCTGTTTCTTTGTTCTCTTTTTGTTTCTTCTCTTTTTGTTTCTTCTCTTTTTGTTTCTTCTCTTTTTGTTTCTTCTCTTTTTGTTTCTTCTCTTTTTGTTTCTTCTTTTCTTGTTTCTTTATCCCCGTTTAATCTGTTTCTTCTATTATAATGCTTCTCAAATTAACCGAAAAGATTTTCCACAAAAACGGTGAGTGTCGTCAGCTGATTGCTCATCAAAATGATTCCCATGATTGCTACCAATGCTCCGCCGACTCTTTTAATCGTTGTCAAATGCTTTTCAAGGAAAGTCATTTTTGCAAGCAGCACACCGGATGCAATCGCCATCACCAAGAATGGGATCATCAGTCCGATGGAGTAAACCAACATTAAGAATGCACCGTAGAATTCCTGTCCGCTACTTGCCGATGTTACCAAAACCGCTCCCAAAACCGGTCCGACACATGGCGTCCATCCCAAGCTGAACGAAATTCCCATCAGGTAAGTTCCCAGCGCCTTGGTCTTGGTATTCTTGATTTGAATTCCTTTTACCTTATCCAAGGATTTGATTTTGATAATGTCCATTTGATGAATTCCCAAAATCGTTACCAAAAATCCTGCGCCGACCAAAATCCATCGACTGTTGATTGCCTTGCCTAAGAAGCCCGCACCGAAGCCCAATATCACAAAACTGGTTGATAACCCGAGCACGAAGGTTACCGTTTTGATTATCGCCCCGATGTTAATTTCAAGCTTACCGATTTTTCTTTTTCCATACTCTCCTTCCTCATCCGTCAGCAAGCCGACATATACCGGAATTAGCGGAAAGGTACATGGGGCAAAAAACGAAAGCAACCCTGCTACAAAAACACTGCTCACTAATACTTGTTCTCCAAACATTTTTCTTCTCCTTTTATTCCTTTGGATTTTATGGAAATCCATAACCTTTTCTCTTGATGAACCTATTATAAAAAATATGACGCGTTTCTAAAATAGAAAATTATTTTCAAAAACTAGAAAATCATTTGAGGTTTAAAATCATTTTATGAAAATCAAAAAAGCCGACTTAATGCCTTCCTTTAATGCATCAAATCAGCTTTCTTTCGCGATAATCAAATTCTATAACAAGACCTCATATATTCTGTTGTCTTGCGGGTCAACCAGAATATCCAGCTCATCCCCGTAATTGTAATCATTTTTAAGTAAACCTTCCGAGCGATAAATCTCGCCGTCTTGTGTTTGAACAATGACAAGCTCCAAACGACGATTATTTACATAGTAATCGGTTCTTTCAAACTCGACGATTTCTCCTCTTTTGACAATTCCGTACTGACGCAATCGACGACTTTTTGCCGATTTTCGAAAAGCTCCCCAAAGAAACACATATCCGATGATGGCAAAAGGCAATGCAATTAGGAAAAACATAATATGAATCGGCAAATCGAAGCCTCCGGAAGCCATATCTTTTTTATATACCGTCAGCATAAAAAAAGATAACAGTATCCCCAGTGTACCGATTGCCGAAAAAATTATTCCCAATATCCATTGAACATGACGATCTTTCATAAATCCCCCTATACCGATGCTCTTACATCATAAATTTTTGAATTCTCCGGATGAACGGCAACCTCGACTTCATCCCCGATACTGTATTTTTTTCTCAACTTTTTGTTGTTGAGCCCTTCCGAATAATAAACTTCTCCACTCGGCGTCTCAACTACAAGCTCTTCCATCGAAAATCTCCCAAATCTTCTCCAACTGTCCCGAAATCCGGTAACTCTTGCCATTTTGACAATTCCTTTTTTTCTAAGCCATATTCTCGAGCGCTCCTTGCGATTATATACGCTGACTAAAAAACCGCCCAAACATAGGAAAAATATTCCCATGGAAATAGTGATAAAGGACAATACCAGACCGTCATTCGATACAAGCTCTTCCGTAAAAACGGTCGTCTTCACAAATAAATAAACCAACAATCCCCCGATCAGCGTAAAAACAATCCCCGAAATCAAATTGATTTTACTCTCACTCATCCACTCATACCTCTCATAATAATTTCTTCGCCAATGCATCATCGGCAGTATCTCATTTACAATACCATATTTGGAATGATTTTACCAGTTTTTACACCATAATACTCAAATTTTTTACAATCCGGTTGGCAAAAAGCCATTTTCCATCGCCACCCTATAATTCATAATATTCGACATCACTTTCGAGAATCACTTTTTTGAATATCTTTGAAAAAGAAATTTTTTCATTTAGATTGTCCGGTTGATAATTCTCATTATAAATCGACTCCAAATTATAGGATGGAACCTGCCCCAAAGCATACGGATAGTCTTCCGTTTCGGTCGATATACAAAAAGAATACAAGGATGATTTTTCGAGACCGTAAATTGTAACACTCAACATGTCTTCGTAAAAAATCTCCTCCTCATCAAAGCAAATCCCCATCTCGTTGATTTCAATCCGGCTCGGTATTCGACTTTTGTATTTTGAAACGGTAATCAACTCAATAATCGGCTTGTGAATGATATACGCTAAGGTGACAAGAAAGCTCACATTAGCAATAATTATCGAAGCCTCTTTGAAGAGAGCGCGAACAAATGAAGCCATAAACAATCCGAAAATGCCATAGAAAAACAACTTGAAAGCAATCCTTATATGAATATTACCTGCAACATTTTCTTTCAACACTTCAAATTCTATCGGAAAATGAAGTTCAAAATCTCCAGTTGCCTCATTATGCAAGTATGCAATCTGCGAAAATATCCTTTGTCGATGTTCCTCCTTCAACCAGTCCAACGAAACTCCCACTTCTTTTCCATTCGTTTGAAAACCAAGTCCGTACTGATAAGTCTGGTTTCTCTCTAAAAACCGCCTTCCTATTCCAACCCATTTTTTGCGTAAATCATTTTCAACTACATCCAAATCATAATGCTCCCCTAGCGGTGTTCGAATAAAAATTCGATTGTCATAAATATAAACCTTTGCCCTTTGCAATCCATTTATTTTACGGAGCACATATAAGATAAATATCACAAGGGAAAGTATAGCGGATATTATCATCAGAGAATAATCAAAATTTGTTAATATGTTAAATCCTGCTACAATCGGTAACCCAAAAAATAATCTACGCACAGAAACACCAAAAATTATCCAAGCAATTTTTGATTTATCCGCTCTAAAATTCAGCTCCTTTTGCATTTCCCCACCCTACATAATATAATAATCGACACCGTTTTTGAGAGTTTTTGCTTTCAACATCTCCGAGAAAGTAATATTCCGATTATGCATTTCAACCTTCTTATTGCGAATCAGCTCCAAGAAAGACGGACCTCCCATCCCCAACGGATATCGATAATTACGATTTTTTGTAGAGATTCGTATCGAATATATCGACTTCTTTTCAAAAGCATTTATCGTAACATTCAGCATATCACGGTATAAAATTTCGTCTTCATCAAATCGGATGCCCCGCTCATTGATTTCAACCCGAGTCGGTATGCGACTCCAAATTGTCGGAAGGGCAAGAATATCGATAATCGGCTTGAAAGTTATTAAAGCGATTATAAAGACGATTATCACATCAAATATATTTCTTGAGATATCCATCGGAACGAACAAAAAACTTCGCAAAAACAAAATAACGAATGCCATAACTCCGACGAGCAGCAATACGATTATCCTTTTAATAGCGATTTGCCGAATCACTTTTTCCCTGAAAACTTCAAATTGTAGTGGAGAATCGGATTCCAAAAACTCCATTTCTTCGCTGCGCAAATAAGCAATTCGAGAAAAAATTTGATGTCTGTGCTTTTGACTCAACCAATTCATAGGAAGTTCAATTTCTTGTCCCCTTACCGTAAACACCAATGCATACACGAGGTAAGAGCCTTTCGTAAAAAATCTGTCCAATCTCACAAAATCTTGACGCAAATCATTCTCCGTCGCATCCAATGTGTGATATCTTCCTTCCGGTGTTCGGATGAATATTTTCCGCTCGTTGATTGAAACGAATGCTCGGTCGAGCAAATTCAGTCTTTTGTTCACATAGACGGTAAATATGATGGCAAAAAGTACCAGCGATGCGATAAAAATACCGAAAAACCACTCCCATTCAAATTCTTTTCCGGTAATTTCGCTGAAAATTGCCATCCCGCCCCCGAAGAATACTACATAGAAAAAAATCGTCGCCAACAAACTTCTAAAAAATATTTTTACCCCATAGTATTTATCCGCCGTAAAATACAGTTCCTTCTCCATTTCCCCTTCTTCTCCCTCTACAAAATGCTGAACCAATTACACCATCGCCAACTCAATCAGTTTTTTGACAAAAGCATTCGCCGGCTGATTCTTTATCCTATCCGGTGTCGCATGCTGCTGAATGACCCCCTCGTCAATCACAAGCACTTCCGTCCCGAGTTTGAGCGCCTCCACGATATCATGCGTGATAAATACGATGGTGATTCCCGTCTTGCGATGCAATGCCTTGAGCTCGTTTTGCAATTGATTTCTCGTAATCGCATCGACCGCTCCGAAAGGCTCGTCCATAAGCAAAATATCCGGCGTTGCCGAAAGCGCTCGGGCAATTCCGACTCGCTGTTGCTGTCCGCCCGAGAGCTCATGCGGATAACGCTCCTTGATTTCCGGTGGCAAATCGAGCATTTTTAATTTATCCTCCACGATTTGACGAATCTGCGCCTTGTCCTTTTTCATCAGATTGAGCACATAGGCGATATTTTCAAAAACCGTCAGATGCGGAAATAAAATATTCCCCTGAATCGCATAGCCCGTATTTCTTCTCAGCTCAATCAAATCCTCCTGCTCAATATTTTTCCCGTTGATGAGCACTTCCCCCTTATCCGCTTTGACCAAGCCGTTTATCATTTTCATAATCGTGGTTTTGCCCGAACCGGAAGTTCCGATAATCGTCAAAAAAGTTCCGCACTCGACCACCAAATTCAAATTCTCAATGATTGCCCGATTGTTGTAGCTCTTGCTCACATTTTTAAACTCAATCATTCGCCCACCTCCAACAATCTTTTTTGTATCAAAAATTCCTTCGCAACCTCTTCCGGCGTTCTGCCGCCCGTTTCGACTTCATTGTTCAGACGCGACATTTCCTTATCGTCCAAAACATCATCGAGTTGACCGAGCACATCGGTAAGCTCGGGATAAGTAATCAGCACCTCGCTGCGCACGACCGTTCCCGCCAAATACGACGGATACAGATGCATATCGTCCTCAAGCACGACCACATCGGCTGTCGAAAGCTGACCGTCGGTTGTGAATACGGTCATCACATCAATTTTTTTATCCTTCATCGCCTGATACTTCAAGCCGTTGTCCATATCAATCTCCTGCTTGAAATTCAAACCGTAGGTCGAAACCAAAGCGGAAAATCCGTCTTCCCGCTCGTAAAAATCATATTCCGCGCCGAAAATCAATTTGTCCGCCACCCGCTTCAAATCCGTGAAGGTTTTGAGATTATATTCCTCCGCTAGCTCCCGGCGAACCGCCAAAGAATAGGTATCGTTAAAGCCGAACAGATTTGCCCAAAGCAGTTGATGCTCCTGCTCATATTCTTTTTGCAAAATCGGGAATTTGCTTTCGTCATAAGGCTCGTTCTTCTTCAAAACGATTTGCCAAATCGTTCCCGTATATTCCGGATACATGTCAAAATCGCCACGAATCATCGCCGGATGGATATTGGAAGTGCCTCCTCCGATGCCATGCGTCACCTTAACATCGATATCCGTTTTCCCTTCGATGAGCTGCGCGATGATTTCGCCCAAAATATAGCTTTCCGTAATCGGTTTGGTCGCCAGTTTGACAGTTTTCATATTCGGCATCCATCGGAAAATCCCGCTCATGAGCAAAGGTGTCAAAAGAATGATAAGAAGTACCGTAACAATCAGCTTGTCCGCTCTTTTCTTTTTGCTCACACGCTTTTCCATCCAACCGAGCACATAGTCGCAAAAAAGTGCCAGCAACGCGATGAGCAGACTGCCCGCAATCGTCAGCGACTTGTTGTTGGTCGTAATTCCGCGGTAAATCGAAACGCCCAGTCCGCCCGCTCCGACGAAAGATGCAATCCCCGCCAAAGCAATCGTCATCGTCACCATATTGCGAAGTCCCGACATCAGAACCGGCAAAGCCAAAGGCAATTTAATTTTGAATAAAATTTGCGACGGCGTACTTCCCATCCCCTCCGCCGCTTCAACAATCAAAGGGTCAATCGTATGAATTCCCGTATAAGTACTGCGAACCATCGGCAAGAGTGCATAAATCGTCAATGCCACAATCGCGGTCGTGTTTCCGATTCCCGTCAAGCTGATTAAAAATCCGAACAGCGCAATCGCCGGTATCGTGTATAACACATTCACTACGCTCAAAACGATGTTCGCCACTTTGGGACGCTCACTAATCCAAATCCCGATTCCTATTCCAAGCACCGTTGCGATGATAATCGAAACGAAGGAAACAAAAATATGTTCCCTCAACAGTTCGATGAAAAAACCGGAATTCGTTGTAAATAGGGTAATAATTTCTTTTAACATATTCAAACCTTTCTCGTTAAACCACCATCCGCACAAAAAGCTTCAATTATATAGCGGATATGATTTTGAAATTTGCATTTCTTCCTATTATAGCTTTTATAAATCCAATTTCTGTTTTCTGTTTTGTTTTCCTTCCTATTTATATAGCTTTTACAAATACATTCTATCACTCTATGTTTATTTTTATATCTACCATTATATCAAAAAAATTTGCCAAACAAAAGACGACCCTTTGCAATCTCATCGTATGATGAAGACAGGTCGTCTTTGAAACTTTTTTATTGAATGAAGCTGCTGATTTACAAACTTCGGGCACTGAAGACAGTTCTCATCGCTCCAATCGATAGGACTTATTTTTATTCTTCAACAGCATTCTGTAGCTATTGTGATTTCATTGTTTTTTGTTCTCGTTTACTTAGCCACACAGCAAAGGCGATTGTTCCGAATGTTGCCACCAAGGAAGTAACATAGCTCGGTCTCGGTCCCAAAAAACTGAAAAAGCCTTTGGACACCAACAGATGAAAAGTAATTCCCAAAAATAGAGCTACCGGTACCAGTTTCGGTTTCATAAATGCAAATTGCACGAACACTGCTCCAAAAAGTGCCGGTAACAAGAAATTAAAGGAATCCAACACTTCTTTCGGAAGATAACGCAATATGACGCTGCTCGCAATCGCACCGATTGCCAGTATCGGAATATTGATAAAGCACGAAGTGGCAATGGCTAATGTTGAAATAACGGAGCCTTCGGGTGTACCTACTTGAACACCTGCTTCTTTTTGCGCCATAACCGCACAAGGCACTCTAAGATTGGAAGTATTTCCAGCGATAACATTGATATAGGTTCCGGCAGAACCTACGATTGGAAAATTCCCAATCGGTTCAACAAACCATACGACACCGATAGCGCTGGCAATAGATATCCAGCCGGTTAAGACCGCCTTCCACGGAACTTCCACACCATAAACCAAGCTAATTAACACCGCCGGCGTAAAGCACAATAGCGCGCAGATATAATTCCCTATCTTTCCGTTCTTATGAATGAATTTCAAATACTGATTCTGATAGATTTCTTCTCTTTGATTTTCCGGTTTTAACATCTCCAATTCTCCTTTCACTATAACAACGCTGCAATAATCATCGCCGGAAATATTGCAATCGCCAAACTCCATTGTGAGAGCCATTTAATTTGTTTCTTTTCTCCGATATAGGTAACGACCGCCATAATCACACCTCCCAAAATACAGGAGACGGTTTTTTTATCAAAAGAAGTTAAATAAACGGCATTATTCGCTCCCAACGCTCCCAACAAAGCTCCGGCGGAGATAACAGTTAATATGGCTCTCCCGGAGTTTTTAATAATTCTATTTTGGATTTTATCCATCTTGTCGGATGCAAAAGTCCCAAACAAAACCCAAGGAATCGAGCCGAGAATCATAACCAACAACGCCGCCATAAAAGCATCTTTCGTCAACGGATCCACTCCGAATTCTATTCCGGTCGCTCCTGCACCGAATCCCGCTGCCATAAGCTCAAACAAAGTGTTCCCGATAAAAGACAGTCGCATAAAAGCAACCGGTCCGCCCATGATTGCCATGATGGCGAACATCCCTGCCAAAGCTGCAATGGATGGTCCAATCGCTGTAATCGCACTTGTTTTTATCGCCGTTTTAATCTGTTCTTTGCTCAAGCCGAGTTCTTCTGCTGTCTGATAACTTTTTTTCCAGCTTCGCGCTACCAAAAACAATAGAAATATAACTGGTAGGGAGCAGCCTACCCACATCAGCCAACTGTTTAATTGCTCCATTTGCATATTCTCCATAAAAACCTCCTCCAATTCAAATAATTTTTACCAATCCTTATTTTTTGTTGCTTTGAGTCTGTTTCAGCTCTTCTTTTGCCTGCTCAACCAATTGTGGCTGATTGAAAAGGTCCACTCCGGTCATTGCCAGTACCTTTGCCGCTCGAATTGCAATATCAACCCCTTTTTCTCCACTACAAGCCTGAGCAAATCCGTCCGTATGCAAAATCGCCGGCTCACCGATACCAAACATAATCTGAAAAGAAGGAATTCGTTGAGATATATTTCCTACATCGCTCGAACCGAGACCTCTTGTTGCATTATATACATCAATTTTCTCCCCCATTTCCCCAAGGTTCTTTTCCGCTAAAGAAAGCATCACCTTGTTGTTGATTAAGTTCATGTATCCTACACCGACTTCTTTAATTTCAACACGACATCCGGTGGAAAGCGCTGCCGCCTCAGCACAATTTTTAACTCGGCTCACCAAGTCATCCAGCAACTCTTTTGTAAGCGATCTGATTCCAAATTCCGCTTCGGTTAAATCTGGAATGATATTGGTAGCCACACCGCCTTGCTTAATTATTCCGAACACACGCGAGTTTTCAGGCAGGTTCGCTCTTATCCCGTTGATGTTGTTGAACATTTGGATCACCGCTTCCAGTGCGCTCGCTCCTTTTTCAGGAGCTGCTCCCGCATGTGCCGCTTGACCGTGAAATACAAAGGAGTAGGAAGAAATCGCGAGCAAAATATCATTTAAAATAGTTTCCGGGCCGGGATGAAAAATCATCGCACAATCAATATCATCCATGACTCCCGCTTGATATAAAATTTCTTTTCCTCCACCTGCACCTTCTTCCGCCGGAGTTCCCAATACTACGATGGAGCCCGCAAAATCCTCTAATGCTCCCGCCAATCCTACCGCCGCTGCAACCGCAGAAGTTCCAATGATATGATGTCCACAAGAATGTCCGTTTGGAAGCGCATCATATTCACAAAGGAAAGCAATCTTCGGACCGGGTCTCGCTCCTTTTCTTTCCGCCCGAAATGCCGTTTCCAAACCACCTATATTTTGCTTCACCTCAAAGCCATGATTTCGCAAAAAATCTGATAACGCTTGGCTCGACTTATATTCATTAAATCCGAGTTCGGGATTTTCAAAAATGAATCGGCAAAGCTCTGAAATTTCGCTTCGATACTTCTCAATTGTATCTCTCGCTTTCTCTTTGCTATACATATCTCCTCCTAAAAATCATCTGTACTTTTTTCCAACGACAAATGCTCTGTCGATAAACCCAACTTTTTTAAAGTAGAATAAATTAAAACCTCATTGACCGATAAAATTGGAACATGAATATATTTTTTTAATTCCTGCATAATCAATTTCAGTTGGTAAGTGGGACTGTCAAAAAGCACCGCTTCCGCTTTGTCAAAATTTGCCGAGCGCACTTTATCGAGCACCAAGTCCGCGTCAATAAGTTCCACTCTCAATCTTTCTTCACTCGCCGTATCAAAAAGATTGATTAAATTGACCACCTCAATATCATGATTCTTAAAAAATAGTTGCTCCAACAGATTTAATTCCACACCAAATGCAGAAACAATGGCTATGTTCATTTTTCTTATTTTTTTAAGATATTTTTTTATTTCCAAAGCCGGAACGATGACCGGAACTCCATATCTTTGCTCCAGCATATTCACGATTTCATACCCTTTAATCGCACTTCCGGTCATGCTCGGAATTACAACAACATCCGGATTTTCATCAATCATCTCTCCCAGCGCTTGCGGCAACGCATCCAAAAATTTCATCAATCCGTCATAGGATACCGTTTGAAGCGGTGCATACCGAAAAATGATTCGTACATTGGAAGGTAAACAATCCCGAAATTCCGATTCAATGACAACACTTTTTGTATCACTGACATTGATAATCCCAACAACGAAGTCATGCGCACTCATATTAAACTCCTTCTTCCAAATATCGGTTGAGTTCGGTGACAGAAAAATTTTCCATCCCAAAACGCTTTAAGGTTCTTCCGCTTTGATAAAAGTCCACATGATTCAATGCGGATGCGATTGAAACCAATCCTTCGCAAACAGGTGCCGAAATACCGAATGATTTAGCTAAAGACAGTAACAGACTGTTTGCCGCCTGAGCATCTTCCGTAATATATCGATGTTCTACGCTGTCGGGTCCTTCCAAGTCTCGAAAAATTTCTAACTGCGGATGTCTGTCCCTTTCCATCACCATTTGCATCTGCTTCAATACGGACATACTTTCATAGCCCAAATATTTCATTATCCGCTCTTTTTCACCTTCAATCGCTTTTATGAGCGTTAATACCGAAGGACATATTCCATCTCGATACAGCCGAAAGTCTTCTGTCGTCTCCATCTTTGTTATACCAAGTATCCCCGCCGGCAAATGAATGGAAAGATTTGGTGCATTCAATATAGCCTGGAACACATTTTTCACGGCATAACATGGATATATCGGGAAAATGAGCTCAACAAACTTCTCGTTATCTTTTGCGGGAAAAGCCGAAACAGCCTTTTCTTTGTATGCAAACGCACTTATTACGCGACCATCCGATAATCTTCTGCAAGGAAAGACATTGCCCTGCATTTCTCCGACCAAAATTTGCTTGTCTTTTAATTTGTTTTTCAAAAGAATCGATGCACCGTTGCCCGACGAGAAGCAAATCACCTGCTCCGATTTCAAATGGGGCAACATCGCTTCAATCAATTCCTCCTGACGATATACGACCGCAGCAACAAAAATATATTTTGCCGATTGGACGGCTTCTTCAATGTCCGTTGTAATTTTATGAATCCGCGCCTTGCCCGTTGTTGCATTCCCGATAAGCTCAATATATCCTCGCTCTTTGGCTGACAAAATATGATCCGCGTGTTCTTCCAAATCCGACAGCACTACTTCATAACCCCGCAATGTCAAATCCGCCGCCATCATCATTCCGGTTCCGCCGCCTCCGATGACTGCAATTTTCATATCATCACCTCCCGATTTTGCCATATTCCATTTTATGAAAGCAACTCATGAATCATGGACATATCTTTGACTTCTTCTAAAGATAGTACAAAATCAATAAGCTTTTCGACTTTTTCAGGAGGTAACGCAAAAGAAGCTTCTCTACGGAATAAATCGCAAAACTCCTCTCTCGTCAACATATCCAACGGATGACCTTTATGTGTCTTTTGGGTTTTCTCATACTTTTTTCCATCCTTCATAAGAATGGTGACGGTTTTTTCCGGATGACTGCCCGATTGATAGATATTGAAACTCTCCGTCAATGTATGCTCCGCGCTTTTTCCCGCCTTCACTTTTTTCGCATATTCCATCAACTTAGGATTTTGGAACATTTCTTTTGTGTACCAATTAGGACCGGGATTCGGATCCACCAACAAAGCACCGATAACATAAGGCATGCTGAACTGAGCTTCCATCAAACTCTCAAATCCTTCTTCAAAAAAGTGCATGCGATATTGTGTCGGCGGATTGACAATGATTTCTTCAATATCGTCCGGATGAATACTATGCTCTTTTACTAACAAATCCACAATTTCGACCGGCGTATTTACCCACATATTGGCCGGCCAATGTTTAATCAGAATCTGCATCATGTAGAATTCATCTTCCAGATTTTTATCCAACCACTCTCTGGAAACCTGCATCGTTAGCTGCTCGCAATAAGCATAAGGGATATCAAAACAGTCTTTCAGATTTTCAATTCCGTTTTGTGCACAGAGCGCAGCCATCACTCCGTTTTGCGCGGCAATACCATGTTGGTAATGATATGCATTGCTCATCGTCGCCTGTTGAAGATTGGTCGGCATCGTTGCAAATAGAACACTCATCCCGAAAGCTTGATTCATCTGCTCGCTATCCAGACCCAATAATTTCGCCGCCGGAGTGGTCGCTGCAAATATTTGCCATGTCCCCAGCGCCCAGCCTTTGTTGTGGTCAAAATCGGAAGGAGGTTGAACCGCCATCGCCGCCCGAACATAGACCTCATAAGCCGCCACCACCGCTTCCAAATAAGATTTGCCATCCTTCTTCAGCGCTTCAGCCACCGCCATCGCCGACGGAATAACACCGGCACTCGGATGTCCCGTCCAAGCACAGTCTTCCCAATCCAACATATCCGCTAATGTCCCGTTGGCAAAACTCGCACTTACCATCGAAAGTTTTTCGCCCGTTGTCCATACCGACGCATTTCCTCCGGCTCCACCATTGATGGCACGAGCCACCTTTACGGCTGCATCGGACAAATCAATCGGTTTTGCCGCAAGCGAAACACCCAATGTATGAAGTGTCATCATTTTTGCCCGCTCAATGACTTCTTTTGGAATCTGCTCATATTTCAAATTTGTCGCATATTCCGACAGTGTTTTTGTATAGTTTGTTTCATTTGCTTTGAAGTATTTTCTTGCCATATTCTCTCCTTAATGCATATCTACAATTTGACCGATATTCTTTTCAACGGCACGCCGATAAACAATGTCGCCGACCGCCGTATCCAACGCACCCATTCCCATATGAGTGTAGATGATAATTTCGTCGTCGTTTTCTCTACCTACCGCTTTTCCGCTCGCAACTTCGCTCAAGTCCGCCGTCACATCTTCCATTCTTAAATCATACTGAGCTAATTTGGGTTGCTGAATAATTTGGTGATAATCCGTGTCTTTCGAGCCCAGATACCATTTGTCCGCTTTTTTCGAGGCTTGAGGGTCGAAATCGTAAAAAGAATACAGCGCTGCAACAAAGCATCCTTTTTTCAAATCCTCAAACATCACAACCGGCTTGCGGGCGGTAGTAACCAACATCACAATATCCGCTGTCGATACCGCTTCCTTTGCATCGGAAGTTATAGTGACTTTTATTTTGTCGGAATAAAGAGCTTTCACTTCTTCCATCGCAGCGGTATTGATATCGAAAACTCGCAACTCTTTCAATTGAGGAAAAGCATGTAAAAAATTGCGGATGCCCGCTCTCGCCTCCGCACCGCAACCGATGACAGAAAGAACGGAAGAAGATTTTTTTGCCAAGTATTTTGCCGCAACAACCGCATGCCCGCCCGCGGTACGCATCGTCGTGATGGCAGTCGCTTCTATAATCGCATAAGGTTGCCCGTTTTCTTCCTTACTTAGAATCAAAAGATTCCCATAAGAAGAAGGAATACCCTCTTGTTGAAAAGTAAAAAGATTAACCCATTTCATTCCGACAATTTTTTTATTTTTCAAATGTGCCGGCATTGCCAACAACATATTGGCGGATTCTTTTCCCATCCAAATCGGCTCTTTAACCGGATGAAAAACCTCTCCATTTCCCAACGCCTTAAAAGTTTCATCCACCGCATCAATAACATCCTGCGGCTCCAACAAACTTTCCACTTGTGTTTTGGAAAGCATTCGTACTTTAATAGGATAACTCATATTTCTTTCGTGCATTCTTGAGAACTCAAGTACAAACAAAGCGAAAGTTTCTGTTTGTTGCACCCTCCTGTATTTATATCTTTCGCATTTGCCAATAGTATTATGCAATTTTTATGCCAATGTTTCTATCAAAAAATACAAAAAGGAAAACAATTGCTTTAATTTGCTTCGACTTATTGAAAAAAGCAACGGCAAATTACCCTTGCACCCGAATATCTCCTTAGAAAGATTTTTTTATTTAAAAATATTTTATTTTTCTCCCCGATAAATTGACAATCTTCCCACCTCTCTTTATAATGAATATCAAGATTTTAATATGAATATTAAGGATAATGATATGCAAAAAACTCGCAACACCAAAATATATCAACATATATTGGATGCTACCGCCTCCATTGATTGGAATAATGTGGAGCAATCCATCTATCGCTGCCAAATTAAAAATATCGAAGAAGTTACCAAAATCGGCAGCAATAATATCAGCATGGAACTGAATCGTTTGTTTTCTCGCGATAAAGTTCTACGCATTCGAGGACGCCCCGTCACTTATCTCAGCATTGAATATCTGGAAAAAATGCTTGGTTACAAGTTGCCACAACTCGAATTTCAATCGCTGCCCGATTTTTTAAAAACAATTTATCCAAGCAAATATGATAAAACGAAAAATGACACACTTGATGCAGCTTGTATTTCAGATTTTGATTTGCTCATCGGAAGCAGTAAGAGCTTGCGAGCACATATCGAGCAAGCGAAGGCAGCCATTCTTTACCCTCCGCATGGATTGGACACCCTGCTCACCGGTGCCACCGGTGTGGGAAAGAGTCATTTTGCTCACTGTATGTTCGATTTTGCCAAAAAGAGCGGACGGCTAAAAAAATCATCGTCTTTGATAACCTACAATTGCGCAAATTATGCGGAGAATCCTCAGCTGGTAATGTCCCAACTTTTCGGACACTCTAAAGGCAGCTTTACCGGTGCCATCTCCGATCAAGCCGGCTTGGTCGAATTAGCCGACCAGGGCATTTTATTCCTGGATGAAATTCATCGACTCAATCCCGAGGGGCAGGAAAAACTGTTTCTCTTGATGGACAAGGGCATATTCCGGCGATTAGGGGAAACACAGACAACCCGTCATGCGGATGTTCTGTTAATCTGTGCCACCACCGAAACTCCACAAAGCTCAATGCTCAGCACTTTCTTAAGACGAATTCCGGTTCATATCAAACTTCCTTCGCTTTCAGAGCGTTCCGTTCTGGAGCGACTGTTGCTTGTGATTTTTTTCTTTTGGAAAGAAGCGATGACATTAAAAAAAGAAATTCGTATCGAACAGTCTATGATTATCACCTTTGTTCATTACGATTGCCCTAACAACATCGGACAGCTTTCAACCGATATCAAACTCACTTGCGCCAATGCGTATTACAAACATCTGTTGGAAAAAAAGGAGCATCTGGACATAGAATTCGGTAATCTGAACCCGCATATCGCTCTCTCACTTTTTACCGCGGGAGGGAGCAGTAAGATTCTGAGTCAATTTTTAAGAGAAGGGCCGGTTATCATCTCTCGCAAGGACAGTCTGCAGGATTGTTTTGAAAAATGTCTTATTGATCATATTCGAATATAAATCAAGACGGCACCTTTTCTGTCGGAGCGATTGTTCTTGTCGCTTGGCGTATCGACGCTTACGCTTATGTAGCTGCGCGAAATATGCTTTTTGCTTAACAATGCCCATTATGGATTATAGTAATACCTGATTGATTCTATGCAAGCGAAGATGTGTCACGAATAGGAGAGAATGATTAAAGGATGATAGGATAGCTGCTATGGCTTTTAGAGATTACTGTCAAACTTATCGTTATAAGCTTATAAACCGAGTTCATAAACCAAAAAAATGGCTTACTCTTGCGAGTTCGCCATTTTTTTGGGGATTTTTTATAGTCTTAGTTTTAGCCATATCCCTTGCTTTAGCATATATCGGTTTCCCATCTCGGTGTCAAATACATTTTACTTTGAAGCGAAGTCGGATAGAACTCCCTCTATCGAGTACAACATCCGATTTGTATCGAATAAGATGTCAACTTGATTTTATCCGGCAATTCTTCCGGTCTTCTCAGTTGTTATCGTTTTTGTCATACGGAGCATACAATACCGCCTTGCTCGACGACAAACTGGAACGAATATCGATAATGCGCTGATTGCTCGAGCCTCGGAATCGCAATCGCAAATCCTTGAGCTCTTCGACAAATCTGCCGTCCACAAGCACATCACAAAGCATCAACAATTTTTTCTTCCATTCATCTTTGAGAATTTGCTCAAAAGTATAGCCGCTGTAAATCCAAATTTCTTTGTCCACTTTTTGCCTTATTTTGTAAATGATGTCCCAAAGCTCCCTTGCATTATCCATCGGCTCACCGCCGAGCACGCTCAAGCCCTTTATCATATCACTTGAAAGATAGCCGATTAACCGCTCAACCGTCGCTTCATCGAGTTCTTCGCCAAAGTTGAAGTCCTGATAGGCTTTGTTGAAACAATTTTTGCAACCCAATGTGCAGCCCGATACGAACAGGCTGACACGAATTCCGCTTCCGTTGGCGACATCATATTTTCGAATCTGAGCATAACGCATCAGATATGCATCACCCTCGACTTGATTTCTCGAGTCTTGCCGTCATTCCAAAAATTCTCGCCCAAATAACCGCAAGTACGACGAGTGACATTGATTTTGGACAAATCTTTATTATGGCATTGTGGACATTCCCATTCGTTATCATCGTTTATCATAATTTCGCCGTCAAATCCGCAGACTTGGCAATAATCGCTCTTCGTGTTGAACTCCGCATAGGTGATATTGTCATAAATATATTGCACCATGCTTTCCAAAGCCTCCAGATTGTGACACATATTCGGAATTTCAATATAAGAAATGCAGCCGCCGCGCGACTTGTCCTGGAATTTCGCCTCAAAGTTGAATTTTTCAAATGCCTCGATTTCTTCACGCACATCCACATGAAAACTGTTCGTGTAATATCCTTTGTCGGTGACATCCTTGATGATGCCGAAACGCTCCTTGTCCCGTCGTGCAAAAGAATAACACAGACTCTCCGCCGGCGTACCGTAAAGCGCATAACCCAAACCGTCCTTCGCTTTCCACTCGGCAACTTTTTCATTCATCGCGTCCATGATTCTCATTGCAAATTCCATGCCCTTCGGATGTGTGTGGCTGACTCCCTTCGTCAACAGGGTCGCTTCATAGATTCCGATATAGCCGAGCGTCACCGTCGCATAGCCGCCTTTGAGCAAATGGCCGATCGGCTCATGTTGCGACAAACGCGCAATCGCTCCATGCTGCCAATGAATCGGACTCGAATCGCTCGTCACATCCTTGAGCAAATCATATCGGAGCAAACAAGCGCGACGCACGAGCTCCAATCGCTTATCCAAAATCTCGAAGAATTTTTGCTCGTCGCCATGCGCCAAAATTCCAATCTGCGGCAGATTGATGGTGCATACACCGATGTTGAATCGACCCTCGAATCGATATTCCCCGCGCTCATCCTTCCATGGCGAAAGAAATGCGCGGCAACCCATCGGAGAAAAAACATTGCCCTCGTAATTCTCACGCATTTTCTTCGCGGAAATATAATCCGGATACATCCGCTTCGCCGTACAACGAATCGCCAGCGATGTCAAATAATAGTATGGCGAATTCTCGCCGATATTGTTTTCGTCAAGCACATAGACCAATTTCGGAAATGCCGGTGTCACATAGACGCCCGATTCATTCTTTATTCCCTGAATACGCTGCTTCAAAATTTCCTCAATGATGCGCGCCACCTCTTGCTCATACTGTCCTTCTTCAACTTGTAAAAACAAAGTGACGAAAGGCGCCTGTCCGTTCGAAGTCATCAAGGTGTTGATTTGATATTGAATCGTTTGGATGCCGCTTTCCAAATCTTTTTGCGTCAGCTTCTCCGCCAATTTTTCAGCCGCCTTGATATTTCCCGTCGCATCCAACGCAATGCCGAGATTTTTTTCATAGCTGCGGCGCAGATATTTTCCTAAACATTTGATATTGATGGACTGTCCGCCGTATTGATTGGACGCCACCTGTGCGATGATTTGAGTCATGACATTGCAAGCCACCTGAAAACTTTTCGGCGTTTCAATCAGCTTGCCGTTGACGACCGTTCCCCTATCGAGCATATCTTCCATATTGACCAAACAGCAGTTGAACATCGGCTGAATGATATAATCCATATCGTGCAAATGAATGACGCCTTCGTCATGCGCTTCGAGCAGGTCGGTCGGAATCAGCTTTCGTCTGGCGATGTCTTTGGAAACCTCGCCCGCAATCAAATCACGCTGCGTCGATGCAATTACCGCGTTCTTGTTCGAGTTCTCTTTCATCACCTCTTCATTTTTTCTATGTAAAAGCGTGATGATACTGTCGTCCGTCGTATTCGTTTCTCGCTTAAATCGCTGCACCGCCTTATAATTTTCGTACGCTCGTGCCGTCGATGCATTTTTATTCTCTATCAATTTGTAATAAACCTGATCTTCTATATCATAAATCGAAAGCTCCAACTCGTTTTCGATGGCATAACGCTCAATCTCGTCCGCGATTCGTTTTGCCAATCCTTCTTCAAAAACACCGGTTGCGGAATTCATCGCCTTTTCGATTGCTACAACAATTTTGTTGCCGTCAAATTGTACTTTCTCACCATTTCGCTTTCTAATTTCCACTTTCTACCTCCTACGATATCTTGTGTTTTGTTGCCAATCTTAAACACAACTATACTATATGTAGCAAATTATTGCAAGGGAAAAAAGAATTTATTTTGCGTTAAAATTGAGTGTCAAAACAAGGTTTTGTGATATCAATAGTTTAGCCGAAAAAATTATTTCAGTGTTGAAATTTAGGTTGGGATTTTGAGATTGGAATGGAATTCGTCGATACACGGATTCTTTTTTGTTGAAATAAATTTGCGTTTGGGATAAAGAGTTAATTCCCGCTTTGTTATCGGATAACCTAATCCCTCCAATAAAAAATTTCTATTATAAAATATTTTATTTTTGCAAACAAAGGTTCTTATAAATGCTATGTAGTGATATAATAGGAAGAGATTTATTTTGGTATCAGTAAGGGAGAATGTATGGATTTTAAACAGTTGGAATCTTTTATTACGATTGCAAAATATAACAGCTTTTCAAAGGCAAGTCGTGAATTGTATTTAACGCAGCCTACTCTTTCCAATCATATTCAAAACTTGGAAAAGGAATTGATGACTCAGCTCTTTGAGCGTCACGGTAAAACGATTGAGCTCACGCATGCCGGTCGGATTTTCCGCGACTATGCGATTGAGCTGATTAAAAAACGCGATTCGGCTTTGTTCCAAATCAACAATATCATCGGGCAATTCGGCGGTACGGTGGAACTTCCATACAGTACGGTGCCGGGTGAAATCGTCGTGCCGAAATTGGTGGCTGAATTTACACAGGCGTATCCGGGCATCCGCTTCAAGTTACATCATCTCGATTCGCAGGATGTCATCGATGCGATTTCCGACAAGAAATTTGCATTCGGCTTTGTCGGCTCGAAGCCGAACAATGATTTTGATGCGCTGAAAGTTTATGAGGAAGATATGGTGTTCATCGGACCGAAACAAAATCCGCTGCCGGATGGGCTCGTCGGCTTGGAGCAAATTCTCGCTCTGCCGATGATTGTTCGTGAAGAAGGCTCAGGCTCGGGCTCGATTTTAAGCAAAGAGCTTGCCAAACACAATCTGTTGACGCATGAACTCAACATCGTTGCAATCGCCGAAGGTTTTCACATCGCAAAAAAATTGGTGGCACTCGGCGCCGGCTTCGCTTTTGTGCCGCGCTCCTTCGCATCGGAATATGCAAAGGACGATGTACTGATTTATGAGCTTAAAAATATCAACACCAAGCGCGAATTTTATTTTGTGCATCACAAAAAAGCGACCTTGTCGCCACTTGAAAATCAGCTCAAAAATTTTATAAGCGAAAAATTTTCAAATTCGAGTAAATAAATGCTCCCAAATATAAATTTCTTGGCTTTTTGCTTTTCGTATTAATAAACAAAGCTGTGACCGGAATGGATTTTCATTCCGCCACAGCTTTTTTGATTTGTACGATTCGGTTTGAAATTTTTAATCAATATCTTGTAACTGAAAAATGGCTCACTCAACGAGTTTGCCATTTTCTTTCAGGCTTTAACAACCTTTTATTTTATTGACTTATTTTTATCTTTAATTTGTTCTTCCCACATCTTGCTCCATTCATTTTCATGCTTTGCGATGTATGACCAATCCAACGGCATCGCTTCAATTTCCTGATGCATCCATGCGGGACCTTCAATTCGAGCCTTGTCCAAGGTCGGCATTCTGTCAAATTCATTCGCAAGCATAATCTGCACTTCTTCGCTGCCGGCAAATTCGATAAACGCTTTAGCGGCATTCGGATGCGGCGCATCTTTGACCAAGGCGATACAGTCGGTCAACACGATGGAGCCTTCCTTCGGATTGACGGTTGAAAACGGCGTTTGGTCCTTTATCTTACTTTCAATAACTGCGCTGAGCACTCCGTAACCGATTGGTGCTTCTTTTGCAGCAAAAGCCTTAAAATGACTCTCGTTGTCGGAATAATAGTTTTTTGTGTTGGCGTCCAATTGCTTGAGCCAAGAAATCCCTTCATCCAAGCTTTGTGTTCTTTCATAATAGGAAAGCAATGAGATGATGGTCGCCTCTTGTGATGAAGAATTGCTGTCTCTCGAAATAATCAATCCCTGATATTCAGGCCTCGCTAAATCTTTCCAGCTAGTCGGAATCGGCGTATCTCCAAGCAAATCTTCATGATAGAAAATAACAATCGGTGTTTTCATTACGCCATACCAATAGCCTTTGGAGTCCACAAAATCGCGATGCAACTCTTTTGCCCATGTCGGTACATAAGACTCAAGTAAATTCTCATTGCTCATTGCAATGTATAGGGTGGATGAGCCGCCATACATCACATCGGCTTTGGCAATATCTTTTTCTTCACGCATTCGGTCGGTCAAATCGCCTTGCAAGCTGTTATACTCAACGGGAACTCCCGTCTTTTCGGTAAAAACTTCCGCAACTCGTTTGAGCATCGGCTCGGGATGCGTGGCATACACCACCAACTTGTCTTCCAAATCGTTATCAAATATATTGACAATATCCTGCTCCGTATTTTCTTCCCCCGCTTCACGATTGACACATCCTGACAGAAGTATGAAAACTGCAAACACAAAGCAAAAAAAAGCAGTAATCTTCTTTGTCATATCGTCCTCCTTTCAGAAATATTATAGCATATTTAAGGACATCTATATTGTTTTTGTAGACAAAAAACAAAATTTTGTTTTATTTCGAGTCGGGAATCTGCTATTTCTTTTTACCGATATATTTCCAAAATCCAATCAAAACGATATCTTTACATTCTTTTACGCATTTGCCGAAAGATCCTTTTGCCAAAACCTCATCTCCAAAAACAAAAAACCGCAGAATTATAATTCTTAAAGTTAGAATCCTATCTAAAAATAAGAACCTATAATTAGCGGTTTTTGATTCAATAATATTACACTATCAATCCATCCAATTCTTTAAATTCTTTTCTCAGCAGATAGATGGATATCAATAAAATAATCATATCGTTCAGCGGCAACGCCAACCAAACTCCGACCACATTATTCATTAAAAGCGGAAGCAAAAGTACAAGCGGTACGACAAGTGCAAGCTGTCTTAAAATTACCAGTATGCCTGCTTGCTTGGCTTTCCCTATCGCTTGGAAATATGTTATCGTCATTATAAGCAAACCATAGGTTGGAAAAATACTGAATATCAACCTGAAATTACTAATTCCGGAAGCCACTATCTCCGCATCGGTAATGAACGCGGCTAAAATTTGTTTCGGGAAAAATTCGATAATCATCCAGAATAAAAATATTAAACCGGTTGAAGCGGCAATAAAGACATTCATAAATTTTTTCGCCCTGAAAAACTCTTTTGCTCCGTAATTTGTTCCTAGAGCAGGCTGCAAAGCTTGACTCATTCCCCAAATCGGAACAAATGACAACTGCATCACCCTTTGCGTCGCTCCCATCAGAGCAATTTGATTTTCTCCTCCATATTTAACTGCCGTGTTATATACCACCGTCATCTGTATCAGCATCATAATTTGCATCAACATTCCGCTAAGACCTACCGCAATAATTTCCGGCACCAAATCCTCCGCTAAGCGAATTCCATGAAATTTCACCACCGGACTTTTCTTCAAAAAAAACCATAGCGTAACCGTTGATTGTATAAATTGCGAAATAACGGTTGCAAGCGCTACCGCCTGTGGTCCGTAATCCGGTAGCAATATGATAAATATCGGATCCAATATGATGTTGAGTATTGCTCCTCCGGCCATAATACCCATTGCAATCCCCATACGACCTTCAGCACGAAGTACCATATTTGCGGCTTGCATAAAATTTACAAAAATGGAGCCGATATAAATGGTTCTCAAATAAGATACCCCCATCGAGAGTACCTCATTCTCCGCTCCCGACCATCGAAGAAATTGTGGTGCCAAAGAAATTCCGACAAGCATGACAATCGAAGAAAACAACAATACCAAGACTACCAAATTACCCATAATTTTATCTACGGTTTTCTGCTCTCTTGCCCCAATCGCTCTTGAAAGCACAGAGCCTGAACCAATCCCGACCAGAACGGCAATCCCGTTGTTTATCAATACAAAGGGAGAAGCTGCCGAGACGGCACTCATCGCATCGGTACCGACCATTTGACCGACATATATGGAATCCACAAGAGCATAAAGCCCTACAACAAATTGTCCCAGAACTGCCGGAACACTCAATTTGATCATTAATTTCCACGGATTCTCCGTTAATAATTCTTCCCTTACTTCGCTCATATTACACCTCTCTTTATGAAGATAATTGAAAAGAATGAGAACAACATCCTCTTATCAACTCATTGTCATGAGTAATTATCAAGATGACCTTTCCTTTCCTTGCCGCCATACGAAAGGCTTCGGAAATAATTTTTTCATTATAACCGTCCAACCCGCTGGTAGGCTCGTCAAAGATGAGGATTTCTCTGTCGGAAATCAACCCGCATGCTATCGAAAGTCTCTGCTTTTCTCCTCCTGAAAGTGTAAAAGGATGTGCGTCTTTGAGCTCATAGAGCCTCAATTTTTTTAGAATTTCCTGAGCAACTTCTCTTTGATGAACAGAATCTTTCCGATGCAAAAAAAGTTCTTCATACACATTCTCCGTAAAAAATTGTGTACCCGTATCATTGGCACTGTACCAGATTTTCTTGCGGCGTTCCTTGATGGAACATTTTTTACCGCCGATATACAATTCACCCGAGGTTTCTTTTCTAAGTCCCGAAAGTATAGTTGCCAAAGTGGTTTTCCCTGCACCATTATTGCCGGTTATAGCCACAACTTGCCCGCCGCTTGCTGAAAAAGAAATTCCCTTTAAAATGCTTTTTGGCTTTTTTTGAAAAGAAATATTTCTTGCTTCCAGAAGAGGACTTCCCTGCGCCTGTGCCATTGGAAGTTTGTTCGCTTCAACACAACAAAAACTTTTCAAACCATAACTCACCAACTCCTCCGCTTTGAGAGCCTTTAGCTGATTTTGGTTATAATCCCACTCGATTTTACCATCCTTTATGTAAATATAACGGTCAGCAATATCTTGAAGCCAACTCAAACGATGCTCCGCAATCACTAAAGTATGCCCCGCTTCTTTTAATTTTTTAAAAGTTAATGAAAGTTTCTTGGCGCTTTCTTCGTCCAAATTTGCCGTCGGTTCATCACAAACATATATTTTGGGAGTCATTGCATAAACCGAAGCGATAGCTATCCGCTGTTTTTCTCCGCCCGAAAGTACATCCAATGAACTCTCTCTTAAGGCACCGAGTCCGAAATGCCGAATGGCTTTTTCCGTACGAAAAATAATTTCTTTTCTTGAGAAGCCATAGTTTTCACATCCAAATGCAATCTCCCCTGCAAGCTCGGAAGAAAAAAATTGGCTTTGCGGTTCTTGAAAAATACTTCCGATATATTTTCCTCTTTCCCAAAAAGGAATCTCTTTTGAATCTTTTCCCTCAATTTTTATTTCTCCCGATAATGCTCCGGCATAATATTGAGGAGTCAGTCCGTTAATCAATCGCAAGACGGTGGTTTTCCCGCTCCCGGAAATCCCCGTGAGCACAACACATTCCCCTTGGTTTATTGTGAGGTCGATATCAAACACTCCTCTTTCACCATTTTCATAACGAAAGCTTACTTTTTCCATCTTTATCATATGCTAAAGTCCTTTTATGATAAGGAGCATCATCACTCCACCGATAAATGTCCATAAATAATCCGATTTCGAGCATCCGTTTTCATAATAACTGCTCCTTTTCAGCGGAGAGCCCGCTCCTCTTGTCATCGCGGATACGGAAAGCTGATCGGCAACCTGAATGCAGCGCAACAAAAGTGGAATCAGTACATATTCAGCAGTAATTGCCGGATGAAGAATAACTTTTTCAAACTCAAGAAGTCCTCTATTCTTCATTGATAAACGAATCTTTGCAAGTTCCGCTCGCAGCGTCGGAATAAAACGAAAAACAACGAGCACTCCCAGAATAATGAATACCGGAACTTGAATTTCGGATAAAAATGCGGATACCTTTCCCGGCGGCGTATCAATTAAATCCCACGAAATAATCATTGTCGGAAATATGTTCCAAAACAATACTACATGAAACTCCGAAAATATAATCATTCTCCAATTATAAAAACGAATCCCGAGCATTAATAAAACAATGATACTGTAAAATAGAATAAAAGGAAGAAAGATATTCCATTTCCTTTGCACAATCAAAAATAAAAATCCCGTCAGCGTAATTATCACACTCTCTTTATAATTTGTGACGAAACAGGATGCCGTTACTACACAAATGAACATCCAAATTTTTGTTCCTACAGCAAAATCTTTTTTCACTTTAAAGCACCCCTGCCTTTTTAAAATGCTTTTTCATCAAACGAGTTGCAATTCGACTTCCGAGAAAACCGCAGCCTACCGTAAACAAAATGATAAATATCAGCCAACCAGGTGAAGTGTAATATTTTACATATTCTTCAATATACTCCGTACTCATGCCGCTGGATAAAGCGAAGTCATAGTAGCTCTTCCAAAAAAACCATATCGGAAGCAGATTGGTTCCATTAAATAAAAAACTGACCATAGTCCAAGTTAAAGTGAGTTTGCGTGAATCCGAGTGAGAATCTTTCTTCCATAAAATCAATTCACAAAGGATGCCTATCAGAATATAATAAGGTAATAAATACCAGTTCCCCATAAGCAAATGAACAATTCCTATGATTGTCATATAGACAAAAGATACTCCTCTCTGTTTAACTTTCTGCACCATTAAAAAATAAATCGGTGCACATAAAAATACCGTAAATCCTACGGACAGTACCATGCTGACAAAATTATTCAACATGCAAATCATATTGACCGCAAATTGAATAACAATCAGCAGGACGCTCATCAATACTGTAGTGATGACATTGTTCACGGACCATTTATCTCTTTCTTTCATTTTAACCACGCTCCTTATCTCAATATAGTTAGAAATCCGATTTCCCCGAGTGCAGACATCTGTAAGATTATTGTTGCCAGAGATAGGATTGCAAAGAACCTTTGCTTTTTGAGCAACAAATATACCGAAGCTATAAAAATTACGATGCCGAAAATATAATTGATAATCGCTACGGCATTCAGTTGCGCGGAAACAATCATATATTTCCGAATCCAATGGAATAAAACCCCCGCCACCGCGATGCTTATAAAAATACCGCACAGATTACACAGCATCTTAGGAAAGAGGAATGCCTGTCGATTTTTTGTTGCCAAATGCCATATAAAAGAGCATATCCAAACTATCGAGCAAAAAATAAAAATGATTGCAAGTAAAAGAATTCCCTGAAAACTTTGCAGCCCTTCCGCCGGTATATAGTCATGGGCAAGTCGAAAAGTCATACTCAAAACCTCTTCCTCTTCTTGCTGAAAAGCCAAATATCTTTCTTCCGCCAAGGCTTCTTTACAGTAAAATCTCCCTTTATCTATAGGCTCAAAAATATACTCCTTATCATCCCCGTTTTTTTTCATAATAATATGTTTGCCGTCGGCGGTTGAGGTGATTTTTATATTCTGCATCAATCCGTTTATTTTCCCCGGATTCGTGTATGCTCGGCGAGCAGGAGCATAATTCCCTTCAAAGTTTTTAATTTCCATCGTTGAAGAATCGTTTACTCTCTCCGAAGAATTCTCCGTCGTTATGGCGCTCATTACCTTGGAGCAAAAGTCCGTCTCCATCACATTGCTCGCAATCACAATTGCGCGCTCTTTTTCCGGCTCTACCCACATTTGTGTTTTAAATCCGTAAGTTCCTCCTTCATGGCCAAATATCCGAGGCGCGCCCGCATATTCCCAAAAGCCGTGAGCCAATCCGGAGGAAGCGCCGAAAGAGCTCCAAGTTCGGCTGAATAATCTCTCTTTCGTTTCGGGATTTTGAAACAAAAGAGAAGATTTTTCAACGCTTTTTGAAAGTTCCATAGCATATTTCATCAAATCTTCCGCGGTCGCATTCAGCCCTCCGGCAGGATACATCCGTAAAATCATCCAATCCTCCTTTCGAAAACCTTCAGGTGAATAGGAGTATCCATTTGCTTTTTGCTCGATGAGGGTATCACTCAAGAAAGATGTTATACTTACATTTTTCATATTGAGGGGAATCAAAATATTCTCTTTTACATATTCTTCAAAGGGCTGTCCGCTTACATTTTCCACTATCAAGGCAGCTAATGCGCAGCCCCAGTTTGAATATGCGGATATTTCCCCGGGCTCAAATATCTGTGCGGGTTGTTTCTCCGAAAGCACTTTGCTCAATTCGATTTGCTCATCTTTCCTCAAATAGCGAAAATCTATCAGCGCTTCTTCAAAACCGGCGGTATGATTCATCAAATCAAGCATCGTAATGCTTTTTTCATATTTTAAATTCTTTAAAAAACCTTCCGAAAGATAGCTGCGGATATCCTCATTAAGCTTGAGAAGTCCTCTTTCTTCCAGCTGCATCGCACTCACCCAAACCATCGTTTTTGTTATTGAGCCCCATTCGATTATTGTAGAATCCGTCGCAATCCGTTTTTTATTTTCAATGTCCGCATATCCGTAACATTTCACAAAAACCGGCTTACCTTTTTCAGATATCATTACACAGGCCCCGGGAACAGTTTTTCCTATGTAATCTTCCGCTACCTTATCAATTATTTTTTCATAATGATTATTTTCATCCGCATAAATCGGGGTACAAAAAACCAAGAGCAGCAGGCTGAAAATTATTATTGCTCTTTTCATAATCCGCCTTTTTGTTTCAACTTAATATGTTCTGAAAATATTTTATAAACAAGAGTTGTTCATATATCGAACTTTTCGATCGATTCAACTTTTTTGTGCTCGAATCAAGAATGTAGGTATTTGTCTGTATCTCATTGCAAAAAAAGGATGGAAAAGACTTTCGCTTAAAGCTGCAATAACTTTCGTATGGATAAATCCTATATCTTCACAGATTCTCCAATCCCAATGCGGTCTGTCTTCTTGCGCAAGAGGTAACTGCAAAAGCATATTTATAATTTCAGTATGATGATAATAATCTTCGAAGGCTCCGCACTTTGCAATGAGCGCTTTCTCATCCTCTTCGAAACGAAGCCTCGTTTCAGCATTATAAACGGGCAACAACCAATTTGCATCAAAGTTCAGCATTACTCCGCCCGGAGTCAATATTTCAAAACACCTTTCATAAATCTTTTCCGGCTCCTTAAATAGCCAGGAAGCATGTCTGGACACCACGGCATCAAAACTCTCGGGCGGAAATTTGATTGTTGCCGCATCTTGTTCAATAAAACAAATCTTTTCTCCGACGCCGTGATGTTCCGCAATTCTTTTCGCTTCCTTCAGCATTCCTGCACTTATATCTATTGCGGTTACTTCAAATCCAAGTTTCGCAAGCAGAATGGATAAAAAACCCGTTCCGCATCCGATATCCAGGATTTTCCCCGACTTTTTCCCCGAAAGCTGCTCTCTAAGTAAAGATTCCCATGCCACTCCAACGAGAGACAGTTCCTCCATTAAATACTTCCCCTGCTCGGAAGCACTTTCATCCCAATTATTTTTTAAATCTTCAACTCTTGTCATTTCAGATGCCACCCTATCGCCCTTTCTTTCAGTTCCACAAATCGCTGATAAATTCCTTCTTCCCGAATCAAAGTATCGTGAGTTCCTCGCTGAACAATCTCCCCTTTGTCAAGTACAACAATCTGGTCCGCTCGCCGAACGGTGGATAAGCGATGCGCAATCAAAATAACGGTCTTATCTTTTGTCAATTCGGCGATTGCCTTTTGAAGTTCCCATTCATTCTCCGGGTCAACACTCGCTGTCGCTTCATCCAAAATCACAATCGGTGCATCCTTCAATAAACTTCGCGCAATGGAAATTCTTTGTTTTTCACCGCCGGATAACAAAGAGCCTTTTTCTCCCACTTTGGTATCATATCCATCGGGCAATTCCATAATAAAATCATGGCAACAGGCTTTTTTGGCAACCTCTACAATCTCCTCGTAGCTTGCAAGAGGATTGCCGAAGCGAATATTGTTTGCGATACTGTCTTCAAAAAGATATACATTTTGAAAAACAATAGAAAAATTCTTCAACAGACTGTCAGAGTTATAATCTTTTATATTATGACCGCCCAATTTTATCTCACCGGAATCAATATCCCAAAACCTTGCAATTAAATGACAAAGTGTTGTTTTCCCGGATCCGGACGGACCGACGATGGCACAGGAAGTTTTTTCCGGTATTATTAAATTTATATGATGGAGTGTTTCTTTATCGGAATATGAAAAATTTACATCTTTTATTTCAATATCGAAATGAGATGGAGTAATTTCCGTTCCGGACTCGTCTAAACACGGAATATTCATTACCATCTCCATTCTGTCCAGCGAAGCATCCACCACACGCGCAATTGAAGCGACACTTCCTATGAGTTCTATATGAGAATAAATGACAAAGCTGGATATCAACAACAAAAAAGTCTTTTCCATAGAGATTTCCTTTACCCACAAAAGATAAGGAACCCATATCAGTATCAGCGAGGCAGCTATTTTAAAGGCTGTTTGATATGCTCCTGTAAGAACTGAAAATACGCTCTCCAATTGTATATTCGCTTTCGCGCTTCTTTCTATCGCCGCATGAACCGTTTTGCCCGATTCCTTATCCAAGCCAAATGATTTAATTACCGACATTCCTTGAACAAATTCCAAAAATGCGACAACCAAATCGGCTTGTGCCGCCTGTCTTCTCGGAGACAGTTTTTTGGATGCGGATTGCATGATGAAATAAATTACCAACGACACCGACAGACCCAAAAAAGTGATCACTCCGATGTGCCATTCGTAAAAGAACAGCCATATATTTATAATCAGCGCATGGATAAAGCCATTGATAATTTTATCAAAAATCATCACGGCACTGGTTTCAATATCACTCAAAGTTGTTGTAATTGCAGCCGTGATATCGCCCAGTCTATTCTTATCAAAAAATCCCATCGGAGCAGATTTCAACTTTTCTCCGATTTCAATATGCTTGTCGGCGCACATGTCAAAACTTCCCAAAGTTCTTTTTATCGACGAAAAGTATCCGAAACAAATCCGTCCGATAATGCTTATCAGCATAATTGTCAGCGAGAGCCAAACGATGGAATAAGATATCTCCTGACCACTCTTTTGCAAAAGTATTGCGTTTAATACCGAAAGAACAGCCATCACAGGCATTACGGCAAATACCGAATCGAAAAAACTATATGCAAAAGATTTTAGCAGGTTATTCTTTTGAGCTCCTGAAAATACCAACAATCTCTTAAGCATGTTAATCATCGAGCATCCTCCTATTTCATACTTCTTGTTTCATCATATGCCTTCCAAAGAGTCTGATACAAATTACTACATTTGAGCAGTTCTTCATGATTCCCGATATCCGTCAGCCGACCTTTATCCATAACTAAAATTTGATCCGCACCAACGATGGTCCCTAAACGATGTGCAATAACAATGAGAGTTTTATCTTTAATCAATGCGTTCAGAGATTCCTGTATCAATGCTTCATTTTCAGGATCCGTGAAGGAAGTCGCCTCATCCAAAACGATAATGGGACTATCTTTTAAAATGGCCCTGGCTATCGTTATTCGTTGGCGCTCCCCTCCCGATAAAGCATTGCCGCAATCTCCCGCTTTTGTATCATATCCTTGTGGAAGACTCATAATGAAATCATGACAGCCTGCTTTTTTTGCCGCATATTCTATCTCTTCGTCAGATGCTTTCGAATTTCCCAATCGGATATTCTCTCGAATCGTCCGATTAAAAAGAAAATTCTCCTGCGAGACATAGGATACTATCTCCATAGCCTGTCGTAGAGGAATGTTTTTTAAATTAAATCCTCCGACCGTAATCTCTCCGCTACTTGACTCCCAGAAGGATGCAATTAATCTGGCGATGGTTGATTTTCCCGAGCCGGAAGGTCCTACAATCGCCGTTATCGTAGATGGTTTTATTGTGAAAGATACTTCCGAAAGCACTTGCTGCTCATCATATGCAAAGCTGACATTTGAAAACTCGAGCACATGATTCGTAAGCTTCACGCTCTGCTCCGGTCTTTGCAACTCTTCTTCTTTCAAAAGCATCGCCACTTCTTTGACGGTGGAATCCACCATAGCTAAACTGTCCGTATATTCCAGCGCTTGTATAAGAGGTTTTACCAAACTCATCGAAAGTATGATACTGGTGATGAAAGTTGGCGCCGACAGACTCCCTTGAACAAACAAAAAACTGCCCATCGGAAGTACCCCGAGAAGACAAGACGGCATAATTGCAATTCCTATCGTATAATAGGGATTGGTTTTCAAAAACCAATCGGATTTTGAAAGCTTGTTTTCTTTCACCGCATCGCTATATTTTTGATAAGAAACTTCACTTTGCCGGAAAGTTTTTATTACTTCTATTCCCCCTATATATTCCACGATGGCCACATCCATATTCTTTCCCGCCGTGAGAACTCTTGCATATCGAGTTTGATAGTCTTTCATCATTCCCATATAACAAAACATGCCGATCGGTATCGTTATTAAAGAAAACAGAGCTACCCTGAAATCCAAAACGAATAAATAGATTAATATAAAAATCGGAATCAAAATATTTGCAGTCAATTCCGGAATCAAATGCGCCAAAGGTAATTCCAATTTTTCCACCGTATCCACCAATATTGTCTTGTACTTACCGGATGGAGTATCTAAAATTTTCCCCATAGGCATTCTAGAAAGTTTTTCCGACAAACTGCTTCGAATGCTTTTCAAAATTAAAAATGCGCTGCGATGAGATAATATCGTGGACAGTACGGAAAACCATGTTTTTCCAAGATATCCTAAAAAAGCAACAAATGCCAAAAAAACCATCTTGTTCATCACAAAATCGCCTTCGTATATCGCTTGAATCATAATCGATACGGCAAAATAAGGAATCATTCCGCTTACAGATCCAAGCATCGCAAGAATTACGGAAGCGATCATCTTTCCTTTACATTGTTTTGCAAAATGCAATATCCATAAAACAGAATTATCATCTTTCATCATCATCCTCCAATAAAGAATCTCATTGAGCAAATATCCGCAAGAATTCACCTGAAAAAATCCCGGGCAACCCTTCGAAATTTTTTAGTGAAAAGGCATGTTAAAAACATCTCCGAAATATTTATTTGATTTTGAGTATCCCTTCCCAACCGGAATTAAAAAAAAGTGCTAATTCCTTAATATACTTTAAAGCTTCTTCTCTACTCATATCATGAACCACCGTTTCAAATACCGCTGTAAAATATGCACTTGTTATCATATGATGCAGATTATCACTGACCTTCCCTTCAATTTTTCCTTCATCTTCCAGTAATTTGTAATACTTCTTGCTGACCGAAACTTCCAGTTCAACAAGGTCATGAATATAATTTTCGTACTTCGTTCCTTCCGCACAACAAATAAGCAATTTAAAGACATCAAAATGATCGTAAATGTAATTTACAAAAATATTAAGATGCTCTACGGACAATTCCCTGCTGATTTTCGTATTATCCTTTTTTATTAAATCAAAATAAACTTCCTGAGCTCTCTTGAACTCCGTCACCAAATTTTCAGCTACTTCTGAAACCAAATCTGAAAAAAGCGATTCCTTATCTTTATAATATCCGTAAAAAGCACCTTGAGTGAATCCTGCATTTTTTACAATTCCTCGAAGAGATGCATCTTTATATCCCTTTTCAAGAAATTCTTTCTTTCCGATTTCTAAAATTTTTTTTCGTGTTTCCGACAAAGTATTCACCTATCCTCCTTATAATATATCACCGATATATATCACCGATATATTATTCTATAAATCCTCTTTTGTCAAGACCTCATATTTTATCAAGACAAATAATATAGCAAAATGTTTTTCGTTTTACATTTCATCTTAGACAAGAATCTTTTTACTTTTTCCGCATAACAGCATTGCTCAAAAAATTTTTGAGCAAAAAAAGATGAATCCTATTTTGAATTCAAAACAAAAAACTACATTTAATATTCGTGTTTGACATGATATAATTGAGAAAAGAACTTAAGGAGGAGCTATGGTAAATCAGGAAAGAGTTGTAAAAAATTTTATGGATTATGTGCAGATTTCTTCTCCTACCAAATCGGAAAAAGAATTTGCGGATTTTCTCAAGAAAGAATTGGAAAGTCTCGGACTGTCAGTTTATATCGATGACACGATGGCGCAAACCGGAAGCAATACCGGCAATCTCATCGCCACACTCAAAGGAAACACGCAGGGCGAGCCGATTATTTTCAGCTGTCACATGGACACCGTTTCACCGGGCATGAATATTAAACCGATTTTGAAGGACGGCGTTATCCGCAGCGACGGCACGACGATTTTGGCATCGGATGACAAGGCGGGCATCGCCGCAATCATCGAAGCGATTCGTGTAGTTAAAGAAAATAACTTAGCGCATGGTGACATTCATCTCGCATTTTCCGTTTTTGAAGAAGGCGGTCTGCATGGAGCGAAGGCGCTCGATTACAGTCAATTCGGCGCAAGACATTGTTTCGTACTCGACAGCGGCGGCGACCCCGGCCAGATTATCATTCAGGGACCGGCGCAGGACAAAATCAATTTCAAAGTAAAGGGTCGCGCGGCACATGCCGGCGTGGCACCGGAAGACGGAATTTCCGCCATCGTTATCGCGGCGGAGGCGATTGCGAATATGAATTTGCTTCGTATCGACAGCGAGACCACCGCAAACATCGGACGCATCGAGGGGGGAACTGTCACTAATATTGTCGCGGAAGAAGTGTATGTCACTTCGGAGGCGCGCTCTTTGGTCGATAGCAAACTCGAAGCGCAATCCAAGCACATGATTGATTGCTTTGAAAAAGCGGCACAAAAATTCGGCGGCTCGGTTGAGGTCGAGCACCATCGTATGTATTCTTCATTCCAAGTAAATGCGGATGATGAGATTGTCAAAAATGCTTTTACCGCTTGCAAAAATGTCGGGCTCAATCCGTTTACGCAAGCTACGGGCGGCGGCTCGGACACGAATATCATCAACGGCAAAGGCATCACCGCCATCAATCTCGGAATCGGTGAGCGCAAAGCCCATTCACTCGACGAGCATCTATATGTCAAAGACTTGGTAAAGGTCTCGGAGCTCGTACTCGAAATCATTTCTTTATACAAATAATAGAAATTTATTTTTGAAACGAATGGAGAAAGTAGAGAATCCATCGCATTGAGCGCAAAGCAATCCGAATCAAACGGACGGCCAAAACAACAAGCTGAAAAGTTGCATTTTTAATTCAAAACAAAAGACCGTCGTTACAATCGTCCAAAACGCCAATCGGAAGATTTTGAGCTATTGCAGCGACGGTCGCTTTTATTCAAATTCCACTTCGATTCCTTTTCCTTCCGCCAATTCCAATCCTTCGTCATCACATAATTCCCGAATCACATCAAATCGATTGGCATCGGTTTTATAAATCACCTTTTTGACCCTTCTGATCCCGTTGGGATGAATAAAATGCTTCGGCTTCGGATCCTCCGAAAAATAAGTCATCATAAAAGGAACATTGAGCACATCGGGCATAGCGAGTTGAAATCGTAGGTCTCTGCCGTATGTGTCCAAGCGACGACTCGGCATGCTGACACTTCCTATCCCATGTTTTTTCAAAATCTCCATCTCCTCCGACAAATTGTCCTTGTAATTTTCCAGCGCCAATTCGCAATAGCCGTTTTCGCTGTTGTCAAGCTTCTCCAATCTGTCAATCATACTACCCTTCCCAAACAGACGCATCAGAAATTTGATGATGCCCGGCATTCCCGTCGAAGCCAACAGCTCCACATAAGGACCTTCCGAAAAATAAATCAGCGCATTGTACGGATTTTTGGATTTCCCGTATTCCACAACAAATCCTTTATCTCGATACTCTTTAACCGCATCGTCCAGATTTTTGACCTTCAAAATAATATGACTTAATTTCATTATTCCTCCTATTGCTTATAGTTGGCGACATATACTCCACTTATAATCAGAAGTGCTCCTAAAATTTGTGCTTTGGAAAAATCTTCTTTCAAAAAAATTACACCCGACAAAATAGAAACTACGGTTGCAATACCGATAAAAGAAGCGAGCCGATTCATACCGAGCTTGGCAATCGCATGATTGGACATGAAGAAAGCCAAAATCGAGCAACCCACCCCCTGATAGATTACCGCCAAAATAAATTTTGCATCCGAAAGCGCAAGAGAAAAGGTAAAGCTTTTGAATATCCATGCATGAATCAGCGCAAATATGGCGAAGAAAACCGCTCCGGAGAAAATCATGATATATGTAATTTCAACGGAAGTAAAATCCTCGAGTTTTTCAACGAAAACTCCGTAGAGCGCATAGAATACGACTCCGGCAAAGAGCATCGCATAACCGATGACGGAAAAAGATGCTTTCATGCCGACTGCAAAAACCGTCCACAACACACCGCATAAAGTGATACAAATTCCGATAAGCTGCAGTCGATTCGGTTTTTTCTTCAAAATTAAAGCGGAAGCCAGCAGCGAGGCAATCGGTATTCCCGCCAAAAAAGCACCGCTTTCGGATGCCGTTGTCCACGCAATCCCGAAAGTTTCCGCAAGAAAATACAGCACCGGATTGCATAGCGCAACCAGCGCAACCGATTTTTTGTCTTTTAATTTCAAATCGATTCGAATCCGGTTCATCGCAATACACAGACGCATTGCAAGAAATGCCACGATAAAGCGACCGGCAAGCAAGTCAATCGGGCTTGCCATATCAAGCGCATTTTTTGTAAAAACATAGCTCAATCCGAAAAGCGTTTCACTTCCCAATGCGCACAAACAACCGATCCAAATCGCTCTTTTTTGAGCCAAGTCATTCATCACATTCACCTTTTGACACTTCGTAAAACGAATATCACTTCAAATCTTTTAAGAAATTCGCCTTTGCATCACTTGGAAACAAAGTCTATTCCTCGTCGTCTTTTCCCTTGAACACCCACATCGTTATCAGTCCTACGAGCACAAAGATAATCAATACCAAAATGATGGGCATAACTTCTCCTTTTTTTCCGCTCTTGTCAAAAGAGCATCTCATAAACAAATTACTCATCCTCTTCGCTTGCGACCTTCGAGCAACAATTGCAATCCATGCTATGAGCACAGAAATAGCACAACCATAGTTCTATTCGTTATCTTCGTTTCGACCTTTGAGCACCCATATTCCAATCAATGCTACAATTACAAAAATAATAAGTATAACCATAAACTCTCCTATTCGTCGTCCTCATTTCGTCCTTTGAGCACCCAAGCGACGATGAGTGCCAATATCACTATGATAGGGATTATAAGAAAACTGAGAGAAAATACCATCACAGACACCTCCATTCAAAAACCATTTCTCAACAAAATTGTAGCATATTAACAACAAATGGTCAAAAATCATTTTCTACAAAAAGCTAATCAAAATCGATTGAACCAAGTCCCTTTTTAATATAAAATATTAACCGAGAAGGAGGCAAGCGAGTTACCGATTCGCAGGCTTCCCAATGCATATACAAGGAGGTATTATGAGATTTTTAATTTACGGGATCGTCGCGGCGATTTTTATCATTCGATTGTTGTTTTTGAAAATATCCAAGCAAAATGAAAAGACGATTTTGGAAAACGGCGGTCAGGAATACGGCGCCGAAAACTCGAAACGACTGACGATGTTGCATATTCTGTTTTACTTATCATGCGTGATTGAAGCGGTTCTTCGCAAGAGCAGTTTTGATACGATCAGTCTAATCGGTCTGGGGCTTATTCTTTTTTCCATGTTTATGCTTTACACGGTCGTGAATCTGCTCCGCGGAATTTGGACGGTCAAGCTGATGATTGTAAAAAATCACAAATTCAACAACCATTGGTTGTTTCGCACGATAAAGCATCCGAATTATTTTTTAAATATTGCGCCGGAGCTTCTCGGTCTGACTTTGCTCTGCCACGCTTGGACGAGCGCCGTATTGATTTTACCGCTCTATGCCTATGTATTGTTCGTACGAATTCGCGAGGAAGAGCGATTGATTCAGAAAATCATTCTGCCCAACGGGATACAGGAATGTTGATTTAATTTGCAAGCACCTTTTTATAGATATCTTTTCAGGAGTTTTTCTCCAACCCCTTTCTTTAAGATATCCGTAAAAATTTTTCTACCTTTACCTAAAAACTCGGCTTCGGTCGGGTTTTTTTGTATAAACTTGACAGTCAATGGTATAATATTGCAAAGCCTATAAAGCTTTTTTCACTTCGGACGAAATAAAAGAAAAGAAAGGGAGGGTAGTATGAATATGACTATACAGGATATATTATTGAAAATACTCATCGCCATTTTGATTGGCGGTCTCATCGGGAATGAGCGAAAGAAGAGCGGAAAGCCTGCAGGTATCGCTACGCATATCGTCGTTTGTCTGGCATCCACATTACTTACGCTGATTCAGATGGAAATTGACTTCAGTACATTGGAACTTGCGAAACAATATCCGAATGTAATTCAAACACTCAAGGTGGATACCGCGCGTATCCCGGCTCAGATTGTTTCCGGAATCGGATTTTTGGGCGGCGGCGTAATCTTGCATTCCAAAAATACGGTATCGGGCATCACAACTGCTGCAACCATTTGGATAACCGGTTGTCTCGGCATCGGAATCGGATTCGGTTTTTACAAAATCGTCTTTCCTTTCGCCATCGTACTTTTGGTCGCACTTTATATTTTGAAAAGACATGGTATCTTCGGCGATTAAAAATCAATGAACCAAGAACAATTTTCAATCAAAAATAAGAAACCTAACTTCGGCTTGGAAAAGCGCTCCAGCTTCTCCTTCGCTTCAGTTAGGTTTTATTGTTTTATTTTCCTTCTTTCGCTCTTTCTTCCAAATACGCTTTTGAATTGGCAACATAGCCTTGCGCCGCCTTCGTGATACCGGCGATTTCTTCTTCACTCAGCTCACGAACAACTTTTGCCGGACGACCCATTACAAGCACTCCGCTTGGAAATTTTTTGCCTTCCGTTACGAGGCTGCCTGCGCCGACGATGGAATTTTTACCGATTACCGCGCCGTTCATCACCGTCGAGTCCATCCCGATGAGTACATTGTCCTCAATCACACAACCATGAATGATGCAGGAATGACCAATCGTCACATTATCGCCGAGTTTCGTCGGGCAGTCGGAATCCGCATGCACCATCGTCAAGTCTTGGACATTGGTTCCTTTTCCGATTCGAATGCTGTTGATGTCGCCGCGCATCACGACGCCGAACCAAATATTCGCATCTTCCGCAATCTCAATGTCTCCTGTTAATACTACATTTTCCGACACATAAGCTTGCTCGGAAACCTTTGGCAATTTTCCACGAAATGTTTTTAAAATCATATTTACCTCACTAACTGTTTATTCTTTTTCCGATTCCCCATTTTTCAATGTTGAGTTTGACTTTGTCGGCACCGATTTCAATCGTCACATAGTCCTCTTTCACTTTCACGACCTTGCCGATAAATCCGCCGATGGTCACCACTTCATCACCTACCACGAGTGAATCGCGCATCTCTTTCGCCGCCTTTTCTCTTTTGTTATGCGGTCTTACCATCAACAGATAGGCAAAGACCAAAAATAATAAAGGCACTACCAAGTTGATTATTTTTGCACTTTCCGGGTTATTCATAAATCCTCCTGACTTTACAATTATAAACTTAATACCCTGATTCAAAAGATGTCAATCAAAGTGCTTTGCTCGAAAGCTTTTGAAAAACTCTTTTGCGGTTGAACTCACTTTCTTATCGTTTGAATTTCAAAATCCGATTCAAAATTTTTCTCTGATTTTTCTTCCGAGAAGCAAAGTCGATTTCAAAATTTCATTCAAAGTTTAAAATTTCGCTTCCTATTATATAGCACAAATTCGGCTCAAAATTTTTACGCTAAATCTTATATCCATATTGCTCAAAAAATTCCTTCCGAAAATCGAGCAATCGGTCTTCCAAAATCGCCTGTCGCACCTTGGCCATCAAATCCAACAGGAAATGCAGATTGTGATTGGTAATCAATCGCGATGCCATAATTTCGTTGGCTTTTACCAAGTGACGAATGTAGGCTCTCGAATAATTCCTGCAGGTGTAGCAGGAGCAATTCGGGTCAAGCGGTGTGAAGTCCTCTTGGTAGGTCGCATTTCGCACCACGATTTTTCCAACCGATGTCATCGCCGTTCCGTTGCGCGCAATTCGGGTCGGCAACACGCAGTCAAACATATCGACTCCGCGAATGACGCCTTCAATCAAATCGTCCGGACTGCCGACGCCCATCAAGTAGCGCGGCTTGTTCTGCGGCATAATCGGTGTCAGATTCTCCAATACCTGATACATCATCTCCTTCGGCTCGCCCACCGAAAGTCCTCCGATGGAATAGCCGGGAAAATCCATCTCTATCAACTGCATTGCGGATTCATATCGCAAATCGTCATACATTCCGCCTTGAATGATTCCGAAGAGCGCCTGATCCTCTTTCCGCTTATGAAAATCCAATCCGCGCTTCGCCCATCGACTCGTGCGCTCCAAGGATTGTTTGACATAATTTCTGTCCGCTGGATACGGTGCACATTCATCAAAACTCATGATGATGTCCGCGCCGAGCGCATTTTGAATCTCGATTGCCTTTTCGGGACTGATAAAATGCTTGCTGCCGTCCAAGTGGGAGCGAAACTCAACGCCCTCCTCCTTGATTTTTCGTAAATCGCCGAGACTGAACACCTGAAAACCGCCGCTGTCGGTCAAAATCGCCCGATCCCAATTCATAAATTTGTGCAAGCCGCCCGCTTTTTTTATCAGTTCGTGACCGGGCCGAAGATACAGATGGTAGGTGTTGGACAGAATGATTTTTGCATCCATCTCCTTCAATTCCTCGGGCGACATTGCTTTGACCGTCGCCTGTGTGCCGACCGGCATAAACACCGGCGTGTCAATTACACCATGCGGCGTGTAAATCCTGCCCAGTCGCGCGCCCGATTGCTTGCAGGTTTTTATCAATTCATATCGTAATGCTGTCATTGTTCTCCTAACTAATAAACATCGCGTCGCCGAAAGAGAAGAAGCGATATTCTTCTTCGACGGCTACTTGGTATGCATGTAAAATATTTTCTCTTGTTGAAAGTGCTGAAACGAGCATAATCAATGTCGATTCCGGCAAATGAAAATTCGTAATCAGCGCATCCGCCATCTGAAACTCATAGGGCGGATAGATAAAAATTTCCGTATCGCCTTCGAGGTTCACCAATTCGCCATTCACCGCCGCCGATTCCAATGTGCGCACCGAGGTGGTGCCGACGCAGATGATTCGCTTGCCCTCTTTCTTCGCCCGATTGATTCGCTTTGCCGTTTCTTCTTCGATTTTATAATACTCCGAATGCATCTTGTGATTTTCCAAATTATCGACGCTTACCGCTTTGAAGGTTCCGAGACCGACATGCAAAAGCACCTGCTCAATCTGCACACCTTTTTTTCTCAGCGCCTCGAGCATCTCTTTTGTAAAATGTAAACCGGCGGTCGGTGCCGCGGAAGAGCCGTTGATTTTGGAATATACGGTTTGGTATCGTTCTTGGTCGCTCAACTTTTCTTTGATATACGGCGGAAGCGGCATCGTGCCGAGTTCCTCCAAAATTTCTTCAAAGACGCCGTCATATTCGAATTGAACGATTCGCATTCCTTCTTCCAATTCTTCAAGCACTTCACCGGAGAGCTTATCCGAAAAAACAATCCTCGCTCCTGTTTTCACTCGCTTGGCGGGTTTCGCCATCACTTCCCAGCGTCCGAGCTCCATTCGCTTGGTCAGCAAAAGCTCTATCTTCGCTCCGGTTTCCTCCTTGATTCCGAAGATTCTCGCGGGCAACACTCTCGTGTTGTTCATGACGAGCACATCATTTTCACCGAGCAGGTCGAGCAGGTCGGTAAAGACGCCATGCTCGATTTCGCCGGTTTTTTTATCAAGTTTGAGCAGGCGCGAACGGTCTCGCTGCGCCAATGGGAATTGGGCAATTCGCTCCTGCGGTAAATCATAGTAAAAATCTTTTGTATTCATATTACCTTGCAATCGTCACACCCTTGAAGTAATACTGTAGAATCGTTTGGAAATTGTATCCGCGGTCGCCCATGGATTTCGCTCCGTACTGACTCATGCCGACTCCATGTCCGTAGCCTCTGCCGTAGAATACGAACTGATTGCCCGTCACCGTAAAGTTTTGCATAATCGGCTGAGGCAAATACTGCGGTTTGTATTGCGCAGTCGGCGGTACCGGTTGCGATGTCGGTTGCAACGCCGGTTTCGGATTCGAAGCCGGTTTTTGCTCCTTCAGCTCCACTTTCTCAGGCGCTTTGCTCGTTGTCTTCGCCGGCTCTTTTCCCGCGCTCTGTTTGTCAATCACGATGCCCAAATTGTCGAATATGTTTTCAAGCGGCTCCGCTTTTTTCAAATTCGGCGCTTGCGATTCATTTTTGTCCGCCGTCGCCGGGCGAACCGCTCCCCCTACAATCGCCGGATTGGCAATCGTGAAAAAAGTGCTCTTAAATCGATTACTTCCTAATGTTTTTCTGATTTTATCCTTCTTTATAGTATGCGAGCCTCCGCTTCCGTGAACGACCATCTCAAGTACGCGACCGTTCTCCGATATCTTTGAAATCGTAATACCCGTCACCTCGCCGACATTCACGCCGCTTCTCGCAAGTTGTTGTCTGATTTCTTCTCCACTCATCTGCACCACCCACAAATCATGCGGGCTGCCCAATGAAAACGGGTCATCCATGCCGAGCAGATAAGGTTTCCAACCGCCCCATGCATTTGCACTGCTCTCGGTGCGACCGCCGCTGCTCGAATGAAAATATCCTTCGACCAAGTAGCCGCCGTAGTACATCATCATGCCGGAGGTCTGCATCACCGCCGCATTCGTTCGCTGCGTTTCCGCGGACATTCCGCCGTAAACCTGACAGCTCGTGGTGTTACAAATATTAAATCCTTCCGAGCGATGCTTGTTCATATTCGTGACCACATAGTTTCGTGCCACGATGCTCTGCGCCATCAGCGCTTCCATATTCCAAGACGGCGACATCTCCTTCGGCACGACGCCCATCAAATAATGGTCGAGCCCGACGATGTTGACCGCTACAAGCGAGCGCCCGTTGTTGATGATATTCGCCTTTTCGCGATACCGCGTTCCGTTGATGCTGACAACATCATCCGTACTTCCAATGAATTGATCGACGCTTCCGACCAAAGCCAAATTGCGTCCGTCGCTTGCCGTTATCAAAATATCCGCCTGCCCGGTCGGTGAATAACCCGATGCGGGACTTGTTGAAGCGGGATAAAAACTGCCGTTCGAATAATAAGCCAATCCGGTTTGCGCACTCGCTTCCTCATAGGAATGAGCGCTCTGATTCGAATAATAAATATTCGCCCGGCTGACCTGCATTTGGTTTGCCGATGTTTGCATCAACATCTGATTGTTCGCCGCCACATACAATTGCGTTCCGCCAATCGTATAGCTCGGCTTTGCATTGCTGCCGTAAAAAATTCCGACTCGTACTTTGAAATTGTTGTCATATCCATTCCCCCATGCCACAAGACTACTGGAAAGGATGCTTAACAAAATCAATATTGTTATCCATCTTTTCTTCATAGTTACCTCTTTTGAATATTAAAATGCTGATACGCAAAATCCGTTGCCACTCGACCGCGATTGGTCCGATTTAAAAAACCCCTCTGTATCAAATACGGCTCATACACTTCCTCAATCGTCTCCCTATCTTCTCCGATTGCCGCCGACAAGGTTTCAACCCCGACCGGTCCGCCGCCGAATTTGTTGATGATGGTCAAAAGCATTCTCTTGTCCGTCACATCCAAGCCTTCCTTGTCTACTTCGAACATATCCAATGCCGCCTGCGTACTCTCCAGGTCGATTCTCCCCGAGCCTTTGACCTGTGCAAAATCGCGCACTCTTTTGAGCAGTCGATTCGCAATTCGCGGCGTTCCCCGAGAGCGTCGCGCCAATTCGAGCGAAGATTTTTCATCGATGTCCACGCCCAAGATTCCGGCGGAGCGCTCGATAATCTGCTGCAATTCGTTGTCCTTGTATAAATCCAGGTTGAGAATCACGCCGAAACGGTCACGCAAAGGTGAAGTGAGCATTCCCGAGCGGGTCGTCGCTCCGACCAAAGTAAATTTCGGCAAGTCCAATCGAATCGAGCGAGCCGACGGACCTTTCCCGATAATAATGTCGATGGCGCGATCCTCCATCGCCGGATAGAGTATCTCCTCGACCGTTCGATGCAGCCGATGAATCTCATCGACAAAAAGCACATCGCCGTCCATCAGATTGGTCAAAATCGCCGCCAAATCTCCCGAGCGCTCAATCGCCGGTCCGGATGTGACCTTGATATTCGCGTCCATCTCATTGGCAATGATGGTCGAGAGCGTCGTCTTTCCTAATCCCGGCGGACCGTAGAGCAACACATGATCGAGCTGGTCGCCTCGTTGCCGCGCCGCCTGTATAAAAATATCCAATTGCTCCTTCGCGCGCTCCTGTCCGATATATTCATCCAATCGTTTCGGCCGAAGCGAGCTTTCAATCTCATAATCCTCATTGAGATAGCTGGAGCTTATCAATCTTTCTTCATCAAACATGACTCCTCCTACAACTTACTCAATTTGCCGAGCGCTATTTTGACAAGCTCATTGGTCTGCAATTTGGAATCGACGGCAAGCGCATCTTCCACCGCAACACTCGCCTCCGATTTGCTGAATCCGAGGCTGAGCAAAACTTCGATCGCTTCGTCAAAACTCGAATCCAAAATATTGCCGATGTTGACGATCTCGGTAGCCGAATTCTTATCCACCTTGTCTTTGAGCTCGACGATAATTCGCTCCGCCGTTTTTTTGCCGACTCCCGACGCCTTGGACAACATATTGACATCGCCGCGCAAAATTATCGCTTGCAGGCTTTCGACATCATAGGATGACAAAATGCTGAACGCCACTTTCGGCCCGACCTTCGAAACCGAGGTCAGCAGCTCAAACATCTTCATCTCCCGTTTGTCCGAAAATCCGAGCAATGAAATATCATCCTCGCGCACATTGAGCTTCGTATAAAGCCTTGCCGATTTTCCCATTTCCAAACTGCGATTCGTAAACTGCGAAGTCGTCATCTTAAAGCCGATGCCGCCCGTTTCCAAAATCACATAATCCAAATAAATTTCCGTCACAATTCCGGTGATATATCCAAACATAAATTCTCCTAAATTTTGCAAGCTAGACTTTGAACAATTTCGAAAAGCGATTCGTACTGCAATGACCGATTGCGATTGCCAGCGCATCCGCCGCATCGTCGGGTTTCGGAATACTCTTGAGTGAAAGCAGACGCTGAACCATATCCTGAATCTGCTTTTTGTCCGCACGCCCGTAACCGCATACGCTCTGCTTGACCTGAAGCGGTGTGTATTCAAAAAGCTCGATGCCCTTGTTCATCACCGACAGAACCAATGCTCCCCTCGCCTGCGCCACATCGATTGCCGTCTTCGTATTTTGATTAAAAAACAATTCTTCGATCGCTACTTCGTCAACTTCGTATTGATTAAGTAAAATTTCCATCGAGTCGTACAGCATCTTTATTCTTTTTGCATAGCCGGTTTTCGCCGGCGTCGTAATCACACCGTAGTCCACCACCTTATATTTGTTTCCGTCAAAATCGATAATGCCATAACCGACGATGGCAAGTCCCGGGTCAATTCCAAGAACTCTCATTTTTCCTCCTGCCCGAAGTTTAAAAACTTCTCTTGCGCTTGCTTTTCCATCCTTTATTATATCTTTTATCCGTCAACTTTGCAATGCTTGTAGGAATTTAGCTTGCGTTGAAAGATTACATTTGTGTTAATTTGTAAGAAAATCTAAGCAAGATCGGATTATATTTGCTATAATATTTAGGACTATTATTGTCGGGAGGCAAATATGATAAATACAAAAAAAGCTACCATCAAAGATGTAGCCGCCGCCGCCAATGTTTCAATCGGCACGGTTGACCGCGTAATGCATTCTCGCGGAGGCGTGTCCAAAGAAACCGAAGAAAAAATTCGGCGGATTGCAAAAGAACTCAACTATACACCAAGTTCCGTGGCGCGTGCGCTGGTTGCCAAAAGAAATCCCATCAAGATAGCGGTCATCTATCCGGATGCGGAGCCGCATTTTTGGTCACAGGTTGAAAAAGGAATTCAGGATTTTGAAAAAGGCTATTCGTTTTACGGCGTCGAAATCATTCCTTTCAAAACATCCAGCTATCGCATTGATGACCAGATTCGATTATTCGAAGAGCTCAACGAATCCGACATCAAAGGGATTGCAGCCATCCCATACAATTCATACAAGCTCGACCCTTATATCGCCAAGCTTGTGAAGAATGATATCGTCGTGAACACCTTCATCTCGGATGCGCCGAACAGCCTACGGGAATGCTACACCGGGCTCGATGATGTGGCTGCGGGTGTAATTGCCGCGCATCTGATGGGACTTCATCTGCAAGGCGAAGGAAAAATCGCCATCGTCGGCGTCCATCGCGATGTACTCTGTATCGAAAACCGAATCCTCGGATTTCTTTCGACGGTACACAAAGATTTTCCGAAATTGCAATTGGAAAGAATTTTTAATACCCGAATGCTCAGCGATGCGCACGAAAATTTATACATTGAAGAGATGAACGAGCTGACCCATCATGTGCTGGAAACTAATCCGGACCTTGCCGGCGTCTATGTCACCAATTCGATGACCGAGCATGTCGCCAAAGTCATCAAACAGGAAAAAAAGCACAATGACATCGTCGTCATCGGTCATGAGTTGTCCAATGACATCATCAGCTCCATCAAAAACGGAACCATCAACGCTTCCATTTATCAAAACCCACGCAAAGTGGTATATAGTTGCTTAAAAAGACTTTACAAAAGCATCTCCGGCAAGAAGAAACCATCTTCAACAACAAATTTTATCTTTCCGCATATCGTCAACAAACAGAATGTACCTTTCGTCAAAGATATATACACTCATGACGATTGGATATTTTAGCGGAAAGGAAAGGATGATTTATGAAAAGATTGAAAAGATTGTTAAGTGTAGTTCTCGTAGCGAATATGGCACTCAGCATGTTTGCTTTTGCAGATGAGGGAGGCTCTCTGTTCGACGAAACCAATCCGCCGACTCAGACGGAGCAACCGACGGAGCCTACAACACCGGACCCCAACACAACCGAACCGACACCGCAGCAGCCGGCAGAACCTACACCTGCTCCGGTGCCCGCTCCGATGCCGAAAAGTAACGGCGCATCAGCAAAAACCGTCAAATTGGTTCTTGGCAGTAAAAACGCGACCGTCAACGGCAAAAAAGTGACGCTGCCCGTTCCGGCGCAATCCATCAACGGAAGAACCTATCTACCGCTGCGATTTTTATCCGAGCAAATTTTAAACGCCGCTCCGGTTTTTAACAGTAAAACAAAACAAATCACCGTCAAAACGCAAACGACCAAAGCGACGGTAACCATTGACAAAAAAGAAGCTTTCGTCAACGGCAAAAAAATAAAGATTGCGGATGCACCGATTGTCAAAGACAATACGACTCTGTTGCCGCTGAAATTCTTCGTCGATAATTTCGGTCTGAGCGTCAGCTATGACCCGGCGAAAAAAGAAGTGGTCGTCAAAGAAAAAATCGCCGACCTCAATCCGCCGGTAGCGGATTTTGAATTTGTCGCACCGGAATATATTCAGGGACAAAAAATTGAAATCACCGACAAGAGCAGTGATATCGACGGCGACACCATCACTGCCAAAGAATTTGCCGTATCGACCAACCCAACTGCAAAATTCAGCGACATCAACAAATTGTTTGACGGATTGGCTGCCGGAGACTATGAAGTGATGTATCGTGTTCAAAATAATAAAAAGGTATGGAGCGAATGGATTAAAAAACCTTTCACTCTTCAGCCGAATCAACCGCCGACGCTGTCAAATGTTTTTGTAAACAAAACCGATATCGGCCGCGGCGAGGATTTTGAAATCGTCTATACGCAAAACAATGAGCCATGGGAGATGATTACGGAAGCGATTTGGAGCTACCGTCATGAGAGTCAGGATCCGAGTAAAGCCGTAAAAGCGAAGCCGACCAAATTTTTCTCATCCGGAAAATACTTCGTCACCCTTCAGATTAAAGACGAATTCGGAAATTTGAGTGAGCCGCATGAAATCGAAGTCAATATCGGCACAAGAATTGTGCAGACTCAACTTGACTATTTCGCCAACGGTGGCGGCTTTGTCAACACGCCGCTTGAAAACTTCAACGGCACCAATTATTTGGAGTTGTTCAAAGACTTAGGAACATTGAGTTTTGAAGATACTCCGGGACTGCTCATCATGAGCGACTCGCCGGAAAATGTATTCGACTACGGAATTTTATACGAAGATACGATTACCGCGCAAAAAGGACGATTGCTGACCTATCATGTCAACAAAATTCCTGCACCGAAATCCAACGGAGCCGGCGTGGTTGTCATCGTTCAAAACGCGGACATGGTTCCGGTGAATTTCAATCTTGAAAAAACGGGAATGAAAGGACCTTCTCCAGATCCGCATGAAGTTGGCGGAAAGGTTTTGGAAACTCACTTTAATGCAAATTCGCCATGGGCGACAACGACCATCGATGTCGGACAGTCCGCCATCGTGTATGACTCCAGAGCACATTTGAAGTGGAAGCCGGACAATCTGATTTCCATGCTCAGCGAATTTGAAACCAGCGGAACGGTCAAAATCATCGTTGCCGCAGTCGGACCGAGCACTCAGCTTGAACATCTGCCGCTTTTGACCTATCAGCCGAGAGACCAACATCCGCGCGGAACATTCAATGTCATCGAGCGACATACTTCCATTAAAGTTCCGGGACGCGAGGCGAGCAGCATTTTGCTCGGACGAGATTCGGAAGAGTGGATTAACGGAACGGACGGAATTACCGCAGAGGTTACACAGAACAAAGGAAATTACGGAATCGAGTACAAAATCACCGTTACGCCGGAAGAAGACACCTTGCTGTTTGTAAACTGCCGCGGCGGTGCTTTCCGAGGATTCATCGGTTGGCCGGACGGAATCAATCGAACCGTAAGCAGCTTCGGACCGCATGATGCGCGTTATCTCGGACGAATTCCGGGAGGACAAAGCACGACCATCCGCTATATGCTTGCGAATGGATCCGCATCTCCGGTAAAACTCGGATTTATGCCACGCTCTCTGTGGAATCAATAGAAAAATATGGAATTAAAATAAAGCGAGACGATTTTTGTCTCGCTTTTGTATGTAGAAAAATATTTCATAACAGGATTCTTCCCTGCAAGTTCTCAAAATAAAAAAATCGTTCGTTCCAAAATTGAGCTATAGTCGGAAGCATTTTTACAAAAGAAAAAACGACGCTTTCGCATCGCTTTTTCTATATTGATTTGATTATTTCTCAGACATCAACTCGTATTTGAATTCTTTTACGCCTTCTGCGCTGAATACTTTTTTGAATCCGTTGTCAACAAGAATTTGAGCCGCTTTCTTACTTTGCTCCATGTCATCACCATAGATGATTACCGGAAGCTCTTTGTAAGAATCAAATTCAGATACATGCTCTGCGAAGTCAGCTACCGGATAGTTGATGGAACTTTCCAATGAACCTTTCTCAAATTCTTCTTCTGAGCGAACATCCAAAAGCAAAGTATCGGATGCTTGCTCGCCTTTCATCCAATCAACAAGCTCTTGTCCTTTCATTTCCTGAACGCCTTCCATCATCGCCTCGTCCTTTTTCTCAGACTCTTGTGCGTTTTGGTCAGTTTTTTGCTCAGTTTGATTTTGATTTCCCTGCTCACCGTTTTGCTCAGTTTTTGTGCAACCAATCGCTCCGACGGTCAACATTCCCGCTAATGCGAGTGCAAATAATTTTTTCATTATATTTCTCCCTTTCAAATAAGATTGGCATTGCCAATTCGTATTATAGCGAAACCCTTTTTTAAAATCAATAGTAAAAACTTAAAAACGGCCATAAAATAGCCGCTTTTTAATAGAAATTTTTATTTTTAAAATCAAGATTTTCTATAATAAATTACTAATGATTCATCAACCCCGCTTTTTCAATCAGATAGAAAAGCATTGAAATAACAACTGCCACAACGCTCGACAACACCATACCTTTCAGTTGGATATTTCCAAAATTGATTGCCAATCCGCTCAAACCCGTCGTAAACACGACCGAAGTCAAAATTAAATTTTTAGATTGGCTGAAATCGACCTTTTCATCGACCAACAATCGAATCCCCGATGCGCCGATCATTCCATAAAGTAGGAAAGTGACTCCGCCGATTACATTGCCGGGAATAGTTTGGATGAGTGCCGCCAACGGTCCGACAAATGCCATGACGATGGACATGATTGCCGCTCCGGCGATAACCTGCACGCTGTAAACTCCCGTCACCGCCATGACGCCGATATTTTCGCCATAGGTTGTCGTCGGCACACCGCCAATCAAACCGGAGAGCATCGTCGAGAAGTTGTCCGCAAAAATACTGCGGTGAAGTCCCGGCTTTTTGAGCAAATCCCTGCCGATGATATTGCTCGTTACGACTTGATGACTGATATGCTCCGATGTGATGACGAGCAACACCGGCAACATTGTCAAACAGGCTTCGATGCTGAATTTTGGCAACTGATATTTCGGCAAAGTGAACCAGCTCGCTTGCAGCACCGGCGTGAAGTCCACCATGTCAAAGAAAACTGCAGCCGTGTAGCCGCAAATAATTGCAATCAAAATCGGAATGGTGGATAAAAACTTTCGAAACATGACCGATCCGAAAATCGCAACGCCGAGCGTAATCAAAAATACAATCCAATCCTGCGCAGTCGAATTCTCGACCATCAGATTCGCGCCCGTCGTTCCACCTTTGACGGTAAGGCCGGTAAGCTCCAAACCGATTAGCGCAACCACCGGTCCCATCGCCGCCGGCGGCAACACGATATTGATCCAGTCAGTTCCAAATTTGTAAATAATATAAGCCAAGATACAGCCGAGCAATCCGACAAAGGCGAAAGCCCCCTGCGCATACTGAAAACCGCTGCTGCTGATAATAATCGCCGCCGGTCCGAGAAATGCGAAACTTGACCCTAAGTAAGCCGGTGCCAATTTCTTGGTAATTCCGATGAACAACAATGTCCCAAATCCGTTCATAAACAAAACGATGCCCGGGTCGATTCCAAAAATAATCGGCACGAGCACCGACGCACCGAACATTGCAAAAGTATGTTGAAGACTAAGCGGCAAAAGTAAGCCGTTTGGAACTTTTTCTTCAACCTGAATGATTTTTTTCTCTGACATAATCTCCTCCTTATCCTAAATAATTTTATCGAAAATGAGCGTAAAATTCAACTGCTTTTGTTAAAAAATTTCCATCCGACAAAAATCGTTCGGATTTAAAATTCTGCGATTGTTATTTTAATTTACTTTCGATTCGGATTTGCAATTTTAATTTTGATTTGTAATCTGCAGTAAGGATTTTGGTTTCGATTACAAATTTCGATTCAAATTTAATTTTGGATTGGAAGTCTGATTTTAATTTGTCATCCGGAATGAGAATTTGGATTCAGATTTTTAATTTGAAAATCGACTGTTTTTTTGCTTCAATTTCCGATACGCAAATTCAATCTGTGATTTTGATTCGCCATTCTCCATTAGGATTTTTTGTCTTGCTCTCGTCCAAATGCATCAGCAAACCGAATTTTTTCCGCGATTGAAACAGCAGCTCGACAACACTCGGATAATAAGGCACGAATTCCTCTTCGGCAATCATTCGCAAAATTTCTTCACAGCTCGCCCAACGAACCGACTGTACTTCTTCCTTTTGTAAAACGAGCGACTCGATTTCAACATCTTGCTCAATCAAATAGATGTCATCAAAGCCGAAATCATAATTGATGGTCAGCTGCGGTCTTTTGTTTTGCATATCCACGCGCAGTCCGATTTCTTCAAAAAGCTCCCGCTCCGCAGCCGACTGACTCGTGTCTCCGCTCGTCGCCGAGCCGCCCGCGGAAAAATCCCAGCGATTTGGAAAACCGATTTTGTTTGCTTGCCGCTGCTGAATCAGCATTTCATTTTTTGAATTGAAAACGCAGATATGAACGACCAAATGATAGTCGCCCTGCTCAAAAGTCGCCCCTCGCTTCATCGTCTTTCCTTTTTTATTGCGATGCACATCGTAAATGTCCCAAAGTTCCATATTTCTCCTTAAAAAATGCGTAGCCAAGCGACTACGCATTTAGTTGCATTAAAGTATCAAATTCAGATTGCCCAATGGCGCCGGCAACAAATTCAAAGCCATCGCGAGCATGATTCCGAAGAAAATCGCCCACAATAAAATGTAGCCAATCGCCGCTTTGATATTGGTTCCGCCTTTGACCCGAATATGAATATCCTGCAGATAGCTGTCATTCATCGAATCAATTTCCGCAAGTTCCCGCTTGGCGTAGCGATAGTAGATACGATTGCCAAGCAATCCGAACAGCAATCTGGAAATACCCAGAATTACGAAGCTGCTCTGAGGAACAAAGAAACTTGTTACCGTTGCCAAAATATAAATCAGCGCGGCAATGAGATATTGTTTTCGGTAAAGCAGCCATGTTTCGCCGAATAAAAATCCGGACCAGCTCCACGAAATCGGATTGCGACTTCGCTCCATGCGGTTGAACTTGAAAATATAATAATCCGCATTTTTACCCAAGAAGCGCTCCAAATGGTCTTTGGTGAAACCGAGCACCCTTTCCTGCATCGGCTCCTGAATATCGCTTATCGTGCTCGGCTCGGTATATGGTGCGACCGGCACATCGGTTAGGAAATCGGATTCAAAGCTCGATTTTATCTTCGCATCGCCGAAATCAACGACCACCGGCTCGTATTCATCCGCTTCATCAAATTTTATCTCATTCGAATTCAGCGCAAATTCATTCTCTCGCCAAGGCGACTCGACAATTTTTTCTTCCGATGTCGATGACAAAGCAATTTCTTCAAAGAGCGGTTCGCTCTCCTTCTCTTTCGGTACTTCAAAAGTTTGGAAATTTGGAAACTCGGTATTTTCTTTTGATGAAAAATCTTCTGCTGAAATTTCCTCTGCTGAAATTTCCTCTGCTGAAGTTTCTTTTGCAGAAATCTCCTCCACAAAAACTTCCTTGCTCACAATCTGTTCGGCTGAAATTTTTTTGTCGTAAAACTCCTCGGCTGAAATTTCTTCGCCCCAAACCGCTCGGTCTGAGATTTTTTCATCCGGAACAATTCGCTCCGAAGTGTTTTCATCTGAAATCACTTCCGATGAAGTCTGGTCATCCGAAATCTGCTCCGTTATTTCATGCTCGATTTTTTCAAAGGAAATGCTCTCTTCGTCCATCTCCGAAGGCTTTTCCTCTTCTTGTGGCAATTCGCGGTTTTTGTTTTGCATCTGCTCCACAAAATCGCTCATCGCTACGATGGTCGAGCTTCTTTCATGTTTCGGCTCAATCTCCGCAAGCGTTGATTCGTCGACTTGAATTTCCTCTTGCAAAGATTCTTCTGTGGACGATTCTTGCAATATTTCCTCTGACAAATTATCCGGCATTGCTTCTTTCGAAATTTCTTTGTTAAATTCTTCCTGTAGCGCTTGTGTCTCGGATTTTTGCTCAAGGCTCGGCTCGTTTTTGCTTTCCGATTCGGATTTCTCCAAAGCCTCTTCCTTGAAGTCCTCTTTTACGGAAATGTCCTCGCTCGCCGGTTTTATATGACGCAATCTCGTGCTCTCGCTCGGCATCGCTCGCTTGAACAGGAAGCTTCTCTCCTTTTCTTCCTTGCTCTGCGTCATTTCTTGCGCTTCCTCTTTCGACTCCGCAAGAATGTTTTGCTCCGGCAAAGTTTCTTCCTTCGTCTCCGCTACAAAGCCCTCAATTTGATTTTCGCTGTGGAGAGATTCGCTCTCCGGATTCGGCTCAGCCGCTTTCTTTCCTCGACCGAAGAAAGTCTCGCGAATCGAAAAGGCTCTCTTTTTCTTCGGAGTTTCTTCTATTATATTTATACTCTCATTCTTATCATCGGAGGAATCGATAGAAAAATCTTTACGATGCTCGGACATTTTAACCTTCGGATATTCGCCAAGCTGAGTATAACCCATGTCCGAAAAATCATATTTCGGCTTTTCAGGTTCTACTTTTTCTTCCACAAACTTTTCATCGATCGATTCAATCGCCTCGGAAGATTTTTCCGCTTCGGCAGCGGCTTGCTCTAGGCGCTCTCGCTCGAGTCTTTCCTGCTCCAATCGCTCTTGCTCCAAGCGTTCTCTTTCGAGTCGCTCCTGTTCTTCCCGCTCCGCTCGTTGGCGTTCTTCCTCCAGCCTTGCCAATTCCGCTTGGCGTTCTCGCTCGAATCTTTCCTGCTCCAGTCGCTCTTGCTCCAAGCGTTCTCTTTCGAGTCGCTCCTGTTCTTCCCGCTCCGCTCGTTGGCGTTCTTCCTCCAGCCTTGCCAATTCCGCTTGGCGCTCTCGCTCAATTCTTTCCTGCTCCAATCGCTCTTGCTCCAAGCGTTCTCTTTCAAGTCGCTCCTGTTCTTCCCGCTCCGCTCGTTGGCGTTCTTCCTCAAGCCTTGCCAATTCCGCTTGGCGCTCTCGCTCGAGTCTTTCCTGCTCCAGTCGCTCTTGCTCTAAGCGTTCTCTTTCGAGCCGCTCCTGTTCTTGACGAACAAGCTCCTCGCGACGCTGTTGCTCCAAACGCTCGCGCTCAAGTTTTTCTTTTTCCAAACGCTCGCGCTCCAATCGTTCCTGACGAATCTGCTCATAGCTTGGAAGCGGCTGAATATCAAATTCCACTTTTTTATCCGCTTTCGCTGTTATATCCTCATCCGAGGACTCTTCCAACTGACCGAAACGACGCAGAACTTTCTTCTCCGTCTTTTCCTTTGGAATCTCTATCGCTTGAATCTCTTCAATATCGACCTTGTCGTCTGAAATCATTTCCTGCTCTTCGATTTCCGCTTGGATTTCTTGTGCGCTCACTCGGTCCGCCTTATCCTCAACTTCCATCGCAATGCTCGCCTTGGATTTTTTCTCAAAAACCGATGGCTCGATGTCCAATTCTTCACCTAAACGCGCATAGCCCATGTCACCGAAATCGTATTTCGGCTTCGATTTGCGAGGCATATCCTCTATATGATTCTCAATTTCTTGATGAACATCTTCTTCTTTCAAATTATCTTCAAACCCGACCGCTTTAACATCTTTTTTAATAGCCGTCTCAACATTTACAATCGTCTCCTCTTTTTGGGCATCGGAAAATACGATAGGTTCTTCTACCGTTTCGATTTCAATCTTATTGATATTGCCGTTTTGAGCATCCAACAATTCTTCCAAATCCCAGAGCTCGCTTTTGTGCTCTTTCTTCGCCTTTTCTTTCTTGCTGTTCTCCTTGCTTAAAAATTTCGCAAAAAAACCTTCTTTCTTCAGTTTCGGCTTTTCTTCCGGCTTACCGAAAAGAATATCGATGTCATCAATGTCATCGAAAGGCTGTTTTTCATCAGCGGTTTCTTCGATTGGTGCTTTCTCCTCAACAATTTCTTCCTTTGTCTTATCTATGTAAGGAACGATTTCCAAACCGGATGATTCCCCACAGTTTGCACAAATTTTGTCTCCAAGTTTGTTTCTTGCCCCACAATTCTCACAAATGATTTCAATTACACTATTACTCATATCCCACTCTTTTCTGTCATAACAATAATCCCCTCATCGTTCCCCATACTCAACACAATCTAAGTGACAACCGCCACTTAGATTGTTTTTATTCTTTGATATGCTTTTCGACTTAAATAAATAATACCCAATATTTGTCGTAATATCAACTAAAATATCAATTTCTTATTATTTTTTTCGTCGTTTTTAGCTATATTCTATTTTCGCTTTGCTGCCTCCTTCGCCCATCTTCGCCGGCGTAATCATCAGCTTGACCGGTATTCTCTGTTTGAGTTGCTCCACATGAGAAATGATACCGATTTTGAGTTTGTCATGGTGAATTCTTTCCAGCGAATCCATAACCACTTCAAGCAATTCGTCATCGAGCGTTCCGAAGCCTTCGTCGAGGAAAAACAATTCGAGCGGCGCGACCCCTTTGAGCTGTATCTGTGCCGAAAGCGCCAATGCCAAAGACAAGGACACGACAAAGGTTTCTCCGCCGGAAAGCGTCTTTACATTACGAAGCGCTCCACCGTTTTTATTGTCGCGAATCTTAAACGCCCCTTCATCGTCAACCTCCAAGCTGTACGCTCCGTTGGTGATTTCAAAAAGTCTTTCGGTCGCCTCCAGCGTGATATAGTTGAGCTGTTTCAGCGCCATAAATTCAACAAATTTCTTAGCGGAGAGCACCGAGCGCAATTCTTTGAGCATGCCCAATTTTTTGCTGATTCGCTTTTCGCTCTCGGCAAGCTCCTTGACCTTTTCGAGCAGTTCCACCTTTTCGAGATAGGATTGCTTGCTGTTGGCATATTCGCCGAGCAAATGATTGTGCTGCTGAGTAAGTTCCCGATTCTGCTCGACGATGGAATCAAATTCTTCCGCGCTGACAAATGAATCCCCGATTCGTTTTTGAGCGCCCGAAATTTCGCCCTTGATGCTGCTGAGCTTCTGTTTATGCTCCGTGATTTCATCTTCTTTTTGCTTGTATGATTGAGCTGACAAGAGATTTGCGCTGATTTGCGAAATGACTTCCTGCAATTTTTTAAGTCCCTGTCGCTCGTCCAAATCTGAAAAATCGGCGATTCCCATCTGCTGAATTTTCTCGTACAAAACATTCTGCTTAACGCGCGCCATCTCCCGCAGATTTTTGAGACCTTCCTTCGCGATGGACAAGGACTGCTCCTGCAATCGCTCCTTCTGGTCAAATTCTTCTTTGGCACGCTTGCATTTCATCAAATTTTCATCAATCAGCTGAATTTCTTTTTCCACCTGCGCCAAAGCGGGTTTCGGATCGCCGATTTGACCGAGCAGTGCCATCAATTCGCGCTCATCGGAAAGAATATTCTGCGCCAATTCTTTTGCTTGGACTTGTGCGCCGAACAAATTGGTTTCCGCCTGACTCAAAGTCGCCTGTAAATTCTCTAAATCCTTGCCGATGGTTGATTTTTGCTCCTGCTTTTGCTCCACCAAGCGCTGAATCTCTTCATACTTTTCCTGTCTTTGCATCAGCTTCTGCAACAGCTCGCGCGGAGACGCATCGCTCTTGTCAAACAACTTCTCGAATTGCACGGACAATTTTTCATGCTCCAAGCGCCATTGTTCCACCAGCTTTTCGTCTTTATCCGACTGCGCGCCGATCGCCTGCTCGGTTGCCGTCTTGCCTGCCCAATCGCTTTGCAATTTATTTTCTTCTTCCGCCAATCGTTGTATCGACTCTTCCAGTTCCTTCAAACGATTTTTCAGTTCTTCGGATTGCTTTTCTTTTTCTGCAAATGCCGCTGCCAATTCTTTAGCGTCATTTGGAATATCGACCGTTCCCCCGACTTCCTGCGTCTTATCTTCATATTCTTTTCCAAGAGTCGTCGCTCTGCCGTCCATCAATCCTTTTTGTGTCAAACACTCTTCCCGCTGCGCTCGGATTTGCTCCAATTTCGCCTCAAGCGGCTCCAATTTCGAATCCTTTTTGCTCGCCGCTAATTCGCCCACGATATTTTGGCAAACCGGACAGCAATCTCCCGGGTGAAGCCCCTCCCGAATAAGATTTGCGCTGTTTTGAATAAAAAGCTGTCGGTGCTCTTGCTGCAATGCCGCATACTCGCTGTCGATTTTCTTCAGCAGATTCTCATTGTCCGACCGCTCGCGATTCAGCTTATCCATCTCCTCCGAAAGAATTTGCAATTCCGCCTTGCTCTGCTCAATTTTTTGGATGCGCTCCGATTCGGCGACGAATTTTTGTCTTTCTTCTATTATATATACCGAATCGGACAGCGGATTTTGTTTTATACTTTCGCGTTCTTTCAACAAATTTTCTTTTTGCTCGCGAATACTCTCCCGCCTTTTAGAAATGTCCTCGATTTCCTTTTTCAAATCCGATCGTCGATTTGTCTGCTCCTTCATCTCTTTGGCAAGCTGACGAATTCGGTTTTGTATATCTTCAATTTTGTCAAACAGAATCACCGCTTCGGACAGACGATTCTTCTCCGCCGAGGACACGACATTTTCCTGTGCCTGCTTCTTACTTTCCGAAATCTCATCTTCCAATCGCTTACGAAGCTCAAGATATTCCTTCTGTTTTCCGCGCTTGGCAAGAATTTCCCGCTCGTCAGATTCAATCGACTTCTGCAACTGCGTCAAACGCGCTTTGTTGGTACTGTATCTTTCCCATTGATGAATCGCATTCTCCAGCGATTGTCGGCGCTGAAAAAGACGCGGCTGCTCGTTTTTTTGTTTCGCTTCCGCTTGCTCAAAGGCGGCATACAGCCCCTCTTTTTGTTTCAGCAACTCATCGTAGCCGGATTGTTTTTCCACGACATCCGCCGAAGACTTTTTGCCTTCCGCTACCAATTCGTCGTAATTTTTGATAAGAGGCTCAAGCAAAGAAGCCTGACGAGCATTTTCCAATTCTTCGGTAAGCTGTTGAATACGCGGCGCCTTCTTCTCCTCATCCGCCAACAGTTTTCGCAGTTCTTCCAGCTCTTTTTGAGCGTCAAATATATTTCTCGCCTTTTCCGTTTGCAAATCGCTCAATTCCTTTTGGGCTTTGAGCTCCTTTAGTTTTTCTTCAAGCTCGGCGCTGCGATTCTTAAATTCCTCCACCACAGCCGCGCTGATGTCGCCATGGCTTTGCAGAATGGCTTGAACGCTCGCCTGCTCAATTTCCACCTTCTTGTATTCCTGCGCGATTTTATTTTCCAAATCCTTGCCGTATTTCTCGAAGTTGAAAAGCCTCTCCAAAATGTCGCGCCTGTCTCTGCCCTCCATTTTCAGGAAATCATTGAAGCCTCCCTGCGGCAAAACGACCGTTTTGACAAAATCCTCATATTCCAAGCCGATGATTTTTTTGATGACCTCGCGCACTTCCCGCTCCCGCTCGCCCAAAACCGTATCGTCGTTCGTGCGAATGATTTTGCATTGGCTCGTCGTTACATTGCCCTTTTTCTGCTTTTTGATTTCACGAATGATTTTGTAAGAGTTGGAAACATCGGCATTGACCTCAAATTCAAACACGACTCTTGCCGAATCGACATTGGTGTTGATATATTGGCTGTGGCTTCCGGTTTCGCGAGCGATTTTGCCGTAGAGTGCAAAGGTGATGGCATCCAGCACCGTCGATTTCCCGCTCCCCGTCGGACCGAAAATCCCAAAAAGTCCCTGACTGCTCAATTTGACAAAGTCAATCGTCTGCTCCTCGACAAAAGAATTCAACCCCTTGATGGTTATACTAATCGGTTTCATCTTCGCCCTCCAAAATACTCATCAATAATTCCACCATTTCCTTCTCCGGCTCCACATCGCGCTGCGACTTGTAAAATTCGATAAATTGCTCTTCAAAGGACAGCTCGTTGATTCGGTGCAAATCTCTTTGAATCGCAAGCGAATGAATGTCCGGACGAATTTCCAAAATATCCTTTTTGAGCGATTTGAGTTTTTTTATCTCATCCTCTTTAATCGTGCGGCTCGTTTTGATTTCGATATAGACCCAACTGTTGTCGTCACGATGTTCTTCTGCATACTCAATCGCCTCTTCCACCGATTTCATCTGCCAAAGCTCAATCGGTTTGAAAATCGGAATTTCCACTTCGTCAATAATCGCTTCTTCCCCGGCCATGATATCAATGATATAAAATTTCTTGTTGGACTTGGGCTCCGAAAGATGATAATGAATCGGCGAGCCGCTGTATCGCATCTTCTTGTCGGTCTTCGGCAAAATTTGCGGTTTGTGAATATGACCCAATGCCGTATAATCCGCTTTTTTCGGCAGAACATCGCTGCTGACCATAAAACTTCCGCCTAGCGAACTCGCACGCTCCGAACCCGCCGCCTCCGAGCCTTGCACAAAGAGATGGCTGACCGTCAAATTGATGCAGTCCTCCCGAAAATGCTTCTCCAGTTCCCCGAACAGAGCGGCAATTTTCTCCCCATAGCTTGCTGCGCGCGCATCTTCCTCTTCATCATCGCGATAAAAAACTTCATTGAGCCTCTTCTCACTCGGATACGGAACCGCAACGATGACCGCATGCTCCTCTCGAATTTTGACCTCGACAAATCCTTCGCCGGAATCAATCACCCGATGCTTCCCATACTCGCCGAGCTCGACGATGCTCTTCGGCGTTCCGAGCATCACGATGCCATGCTCCATCGCCAGAGGAGTCGCCGAAACCAGTCGCTCGGGATTGTCATGATTCCCCGCTATCACCAAGGTCAGACATTCCCCCTCACGCGACAGTTTTTTGAGCGCATCGTAAAACAATTTTTCCGCACGAGCCGGCGGATTGGAAGTGTCATAGACATCGCCGGCAAGCAGAATCAAATCCGGTTTCAGCTCCTTACATTTTTGCACGAAAAAATCGACAAAAAGCTCCTGCTCGTCCAATCTGCTCATGCCTTCCAAATTTTTTCCCAAATGCCAATCCGATGTATGTATTATTCTCATTGTTTACTCCCATTTCATCGCTATCACTTCAACAAAGGAGCACCGATTTCAGATGCTCCTTTACACAACCTAATTATCCAATTTTAATACGGACATAAATGCCTTTTGCGGAACTTCGACGCTTCCCACCTGACGCATTCTCTTCTTTCCTTCCTTCTGCTTTTCAAGCAGTTTTCTCTTTCGGGAAATATCGCCGCCGTAACATTTTGCCAAAACATCCTTGCGGTATGCCGAAATCGTCTCCCGCGCAATAATCTTCGTACCGATTGCCGCCTGAATCGGAATTGGGAATTGATGCTTCGGAATCTCGCCCTTGAGTTTTTCCACCATCAATTTGCCACGCTTATACGCCGTCGATTCATGCACGATAAAAGACAGTGCATCGACCTGCTCTTTGTTGATTAAAATATCCAACTTCACCAAGACCGCCGGCACATATTCCTTGAACTCATAGTCAAACGAGCCGTAACCCTTCGTTCTCGACTTGAGCGAATCAAAGAAATCATACACGACCTCGTTGAGCGGCAAATTATAATGAAGTGTTACCCGCTTGGTATCCAAATATTCCATATTGATCATCTCGCCGCGTCTGTCCTGCGCCAATTCCATTACTGCACCGACATAATCCTTCGGCACAATAATATCCGCTTTGACAATCGGCTCTTCGATATGGTCGATTTCCGCAGGCGTCGGCAAATTCGCGGGATTTTGAACCATCAGCTCTTCCCCGTTGGTTTTGACAACCTTATAGACAACCGACGGTGCCGTCGTAATCATGTCCAAATCGAATTCGCGCTCCAAACGCTCCTGAATGATTTCCATGTGAAGAAGTCCCAAAAATCCGCAACGGAATCCGAATCCGAGCGCCGCCGAAGTTTCCGGCTCAAATTCCAAAGCCGCATCATTGACCTGCAACTTCTCCAAAGCGTCGCGCACATTCTCATACTTTTCGCCTTCCGCCGGATAGATTCCACAATAGACCATCGGCGTCGCTTTTTTATACCCCGGCAAAGCCTGCTCCGTCGGATTATCCACCAGCGTAATTGTATCCCCCACGCGCGAAGAACGAATATCCTTAATCGACGCGGTCAAATAACCTACATCGCCCGCCTCCAAAATATCTACCGATTTGTGTGTCGGAGAAATCACCCCGACCTCGATGACCTCAAATTCTTTTTTTGTATTCATCATTCGAATGCGGTCGCCCTTTTTGACCGAACCTTCAAAAACTCGAATATATGCGATAACGCCTTTGTAGCTGTCATAATACGAATCGAAAATCAGCGCTTTAAGCGGCTCTTCTTTGTCGCCCGTCGGCGCCGGCACATATTTGACAATCGCCTCCAACACATCCTTGATATTGAGGCCGTCCTTTGCCGAAATCAGCGGTGCATACGAAGCATCCAATCCGATAATTTCTTCAATTTCCTCTTTTATCTCATCCGGTCTTGCGCTCGGCAAATCGATTTTGTTGATGACCGGCACGATTTCCAAATCCTGATCAATTGCCAAATACACATTCGCCAAAGTCTGAGCCTCGACTCCCTGCGCCGCATCGACAACCAAAATCGCACCTTCGCAAGCCGCCAAACTTCTCGAAACCTCATAGTTGAAATCGACATGCCCCGGTGTATCAATTAAATTCAAATAATATTCCTGTCCGTCCTCCGCCTGATAAATCAACTTCATCGTTTGGAGCTTTATCGTAATACCACGCTCACGCTCGATATCCATATTGTCAAGCAACTGCTCTTTCATATCTCGCTGCGCCACAACGCCCGTCATTTCAATCAGACGATCTGCCAATGTCGACTTTCCGTGGTCAATATGCGCAATGATACTAAAATTTCTGGTACGCTCTTGTTTGTTCACAATATCTCCCTTTCAATACATCTTCTAATCAATATATTTTACTGGATTTTTCGTTTTTTTTCAAGATAAATACACAAAAAGCCGCTTGGTGTAAAGTGAAAAAGTTGTTTTCGATTGAGGAGAATGTCCTTGTAGTGTTTTCCATCCTTGGAATAAATTCGATTTCAAATTCCTTTTTCGAGTCAGGATTATAACTACGGTTGGAAATTGATATCTATCATTCGCCGAGCATAGCAGGTTTCCGAACCGAAAATAATGTTTCGTCGTAAATCTCGATTAAGCGGAGGTTTTGCATTCAGCTGCTCATATCCGCTTTCTCCTATATTATAAATTTCTTCCATTTCCTCTGATTCCCAATCTCTGGTTGCTTTTCCTTCTCGCAGTAATCCTCTTTCACGATTCCAAAAATCAACAACCCCTTGGTGTCTTATATCTTCTATAAATGACTTCTGCTCTTGTGGAGTAATCATCATCAAAAAGATATGTCGATATTTCGGTTCAAGCAAGTTAAACAACATGCTTTTTTTGCGACTAGGCATTTGAATGATGTTTTTTACTAAGGGTTGCGTCGTCGCATCTTGATTTGACATCGCTCTTTGCAACAATTCATTTTGTTCATGAATATCACTCATATCCGGGATATCTAAATCATCTTTGAGAAGATGGATAATCACTTGAAGAATTTCGCTAAAATCTTCCACTTCTTTTCGTGCTCCTTCAAAATAGCGAATAAATTTTCCGTTTCTTTTGCTGAAGCAAATCAGTTCGCCGTCTCCAAAGACTTCGCCTATCCACACCAAGTCCATCGGCAAAAATTTTTCCTCAACGGACAGATTTTTTAGAGGAAAAAGAAGTGCAACAGGCGAACAGATATTCGCACCGTTTGCAAATCTTAACCACTCTTTGTAAGTTTCGGGAATTTGAATTCCATGTAGTTTTTCCCACGCAGTTATTTCATTCTCGTCAGCAGGCTCGCCAAACCAATGCGTATTGATGTCTCTTTCTTCTAATTCTTTGCACAGTAAGAAAATCTCTTCCATTTTACTTTTTAAACCGTTTTTTCCCATAACATTCCTTTCAATAAAATAAGTTCCAATAATAATTGTTTCTATATCATAACACAACAATTACCTCAATGTAATACTCTCTTTGATATTCTTCACAAATGGCTCGAGGAAGAAGCTGATGATTTATAAATTCCAATTTCGGTTTTACATTTTCACTTCCCTATGCAAATGAATCCGTTTGACTGATATCAAAACCACAAAAATTTGGTTTGTCATTTCCGTGAACTCTAAACTCGTGTATCCTTTGTGTTTTGTATGATCTGTAATTGCCTATCGAATCGTTTGGATAAATTCTTTTTCACTTCCTTCATATTTCTCAGGCACATAAATCGTTACAATTCGATAGACACCATAGGTATTTCCATCTTCCATTTTGAACCAATCTCGATACATCGTAATCCGAAACAAATCGCCACGCCAGATAAACGAACACCAATACTTTACAACGATTTGACTTATCCTTGATTTTATTTGATAGTCGTAAAGTCGGATTTATCTCTTGTTGCTCCTCCTCTTTCATGATACAATGAATAAAACGGTTTCCATTGAGGTGGTTTATGATTTTTGTAGAGAATAACAATTTGGTTCCGCAGTTGAATCATGCAATCGAGCTGTATTTGATGGAGCATTGCGATGAGGATGTCTTTATGTTTTGGCGAAATCGACCGTCGATTTTGATTGGGCGATACCAAAACATTCATTTGGAAGTCAATTTGGACTACACCGAGCAGAAAAATATGGATGTGGTGCGCCGACTCTCCGGCGGGGGCGCGATTTATTGTGACACCGACAATATGCAATATTCTTTTATCACGAAAAAGAGCAATGAGGATGTCGAAAATTCGTTTAAGCGTTTCGCTTTTCCGGTTGTTGATGCTTTGCAATCGCTCGGACTGAATGCGGAATTCACCGGTCGGAACGATATTCAAATCGACCAAGCCAAAGTGAGCGGCAACGCGCAGTTTCAGCGAAATGATAAAATTCTTCATCACGGCACTTTGCTGTTTAAGGCGAATATCGAAAATATTACCAATTCGCTCAAGGCGAGAGATATCAAATTCAAAGGTCGCGAAGTGCAATCGGTTCGCTCGCGAGTCGGTTTTATCGGCGACTATGTGGATATGGATGTCCAATCGTTTATGGGGCATATCGAGGATTTTATCAAAAAGAAATATCAAATCAGCACAACGCATCGTCTCAATTCGCAGGAGATGCAGGAGATACAAAAAATCAGCGATGAGATTTTCGCATCGCCTGAATGGAATTTCGGCAGGGCTTCTTTCAATCAGTTGCGCAATGCTGAAAAATATTCTTGCGGCATTGTTGAAATTTCGTTGTCCATCAAGAATGAAAAAATCGATGACATCACGATTGAAGGCGATTTTTTCAGCGAAAGAGGCGTGGATGAATTGACGGATTTAATCAAGGGGCTGCCGGCGAATCGCGAAGCTGTCACCGCAGCACTTTCGGATGTCGATATTCATCCTTATATTCGAGGAATGCATAAGGAATTTTTGATAGAAGATATTGTGAAGTTGTGTAAAAGGAGTTAGCTTTGAAAGAGGAACTACTTAGAAAGCCGGATTGGCTGAAACTCAAAATTACGGGCGACAAAAACACCGCCTATGTCGAATCGCTGGTGTCGAATCTGAATTTGAACACCGTTTGTTTGGAGGCGAACTGCCCGAATCGGATGGAATGTTATGCAAGGCGAACGGCGACCTTTATGATTCTGGGAAGAAATTGTACGCGAAATTGTACTTTTTGTAATGTCACTCGCGAACTGCCCGACCCTGTGGATGCGAACGAGCCGAAAAATGTCAGCGAGGCGGTTCATCGATTGAAATTAAAACATGCGGTAATCACTTCGGTGACGAGGGATGATTTGCCGGATCAGGGCGCAACTCAGTTTCGGGATGTCTTGCGCGAGGTTCGAAAGAACAATCCCGGCGTGACGGTGGAGCTGCTCATTCCGGATATGAGCGGGCAGGAAGAATTGCTCGATATTATTTATGATGAAAAACCAGATGTACTCAATCACAATGTTGAAACAGTGCCCGCGCTCTATCCGCAGGTGCGGCCGGCGGCAAATTTTGAGCGCAGTCTCAAGGTTCTTGGCTACGCCAAGCAAAAAGGATTGCCGACCAAGTCCGGCATCATGGTCGGATTGGGCGAAACGCAGGAGCAGGTTATCGATGTACTTCGCGATTTGCGCAGGGTGGATTGTGATATGGTGACGATTGGGCAATATTTGCAGCCGACTTTGAAACATATCCGCGTCAAAGAATATGTTCATCCCGACCAATTCAAATATTATGAAGAAATTTCCTACGAGCTCGGCTTTAAAAAAGTAAGCTCCGGCCCTCTGGTTCGCAGCTCGTATCATGCCGAAGCATTGGAATAAATAAAAAGAGTGCGCCGATTCGATGAAAATCGTTTCGGTTGCACTCTTTTTGGTTTGAATTTTTATTATTAATTTCCTTTTATTTTTTATCTCGATTTCAACATTGCATTTTTAATTTCGATTTGGATTTCATACTAAAACCTAATTAACCATAGATAAAACCACAATTTTTCCGTTCCCTACAAGGTGGGAAGCAAAGAACAGTTATTCTAAATATAAATTGTTGACAACTATTCTTTCTAATAGGGTTTAGTATCAGCATCCGATTTCCAATCTGAATTCATGATCCTAATTCAAATGGTTTATTTTTTGCGGGCTGCTTCCAATGATTTTTCAATGACGGAAGTATCGGCTTCATTCCATTCGGACATTTTTACCTTTGCATCGACATCCAGTTTTTTTCCGCTCGGTGCATCGTATTTCAAAATAACTTTCACCGTATGAAGATACAGCGTTTCCTTATCCACTTGGAAAGTCAGTTCACGATTGATTTCCTCTTCTTTCACATCGGTAAATGAGAAATTCATCTGTCCTTGCAATTTTTTTACAAAATCATAGCTTTTATCGGTAACTACCACATCGTAGAAATTGCCATTTTCCTTGATTTCATATTTTTCATCTTCCAAAATATCCGTCAAAATTCCTACAAAACCATGATAGTCGATTCGGTCCGGCTCTGCATTCGGAAATGGCTCCCAAGCTCCGTCGTTCGCTCTTCGATATCGTTCATTCGGCGCTTGAAAAACGACCTCTCCCTGATTGTTGTCTTTATGGTCCTTCCCTTTTCCGATAATATAGTAGCTGTTCGGCTTTTGGCTGCCGGTATCATATACGACGACGGTTTCCAGCTCGGAATTTATTTTATGGCCGAAGAAATCGTAGTCGCCGTCCAAATTCAATCGTACGGATGATATTTTTTTGTTCTCATCCACGAAAGCCTTTGTAAAATCCTGAATTCCTTCCGGCTTCGTGATATCAAATTTTGCACTCTCCGATTGCTTTTCACTTTCGTTGTTTTCCGTTTTTTGTTCCTGTGTTTGCTGTTGCTCCGGCTGCTTCGTTTCAGCTTGTTGCTCCGGCTGTTTGCTGCATCCCGACATAATCAACAAAGATGCCATTGCCACTACCCATAATGTTTTTCTCTTCATAAATCTCTCCTTGTTTAACTGTCTTTCCCCAAGCAATTTTTCTTCTCTTCCTATTATCAATAACAGTCTTGTAAAATGGAAATGATCTCCTCCTCGCTCGCCAATCGCGGATTTCGAAGATAAGATTTTGACTCCATCGTCAATTTTGCGATTTGCATCGCATCCTCCATTTGAAATCCGTAATGTTGAAGCTTGGTATCAATAGGCAATTCGTCCACGAAAACTTGGACATATTCACCCAATCCTGTGTCAAGCCCCAATCGTCGCTCAATTCTGCTGTACTCATCGCTTGATGTTCTCATGTTGAAATTGATGACATGCGAAATGAGTATCGCATTGGCAACGCCATGCGGTATATGATAAAACGCACCGAGTGGATGCGAAATCGCATGCGATAATCCTACGCCGGTCTGTGCAAAAGCAATTCCTGCGTATAAACTCGCCTTCGCCATATTGATTCGAGCCTCCCGCTCACCCTGTATCGCCTCGTTCAGATTTTTGGTTATCAAAACGATGGCTTCTTCCGCCCAAAATTTTGTAAACTCATTGGACTCATAAGCTACAAAGGACTCGACGGCATGTGTAAAGGCATCCATTCCCGTCGTCGCGGTTATCTCTTTGGACAAACCGTAGGTCAGTTCGGGGTCGATAATTGCCGCCTTCGCCATAAATTTGGCATGTGAGAAACTGTATTTGTTATTTCTTTCTTTGTCCAAAAATACCGCGCCGCGAGTCACTTCACTCGCCGTTCCCGCCGTGGTCGGAATTGCGTAGAAAGGAATTCCGCGATGAACGAATCCGTCCAACTGAACATACTCTGAGGTTCTTTTTTCCTGATGGAGCAATCCGGCGACCAATTTCGCCGTATCCATCTGTGAACCGCCGCCCAATCCTAAAACGGAATCGACCTTTTCCTTTTCCGCCAGCTCACGCAGCAGGTCCACCATGTCGGTGCTCGGCTCCGTAGAAATTTCGTCATAGACGATATATGAAATGGACTTTCGCTCCAATGCATCTTTTACACGGTTGAGCGCATTTTTGGCTAAAGACGATTTTTTCCCGGTGACGATAAGCACCCTTTCCCGATTATCCTGTTTTAATATATCACCGATTAAATCCAGTTTTCCTTCGCCGAATTCAATCAAAGGAGTAAAATGTAAACTGAAATTCATAATCCCTCCTGTTAAAAAAGGGTTGTCAAAGACAGCCCTCCCCTATTCTTCAAATTTTTCTTCAATCAATGCAGCCAGACTCTCCAAAGCCTCCTGTTCATCTTCCCCTTCGATAGTCAGCGTCAATCGGCTTCCGTATCCAATCCCCGCGGAAAGCAACCCCACAATACTTTTCGCATTGATTTTTTTGTCGCCGAATTCAATATACACATTCGATTTGAATGTACTTGCCTTTTTGACAAATTCCGATGCGGGTCTTGCATGCAGTCCGGTTTTATTTTTTACAGTAAGCTCTTTTTGTAACATAATCTCTCCTTCTACAAGGCTCCTGCCCTATCTAATCCTTTTATAAAAGTTTTCTATAGAGATTATATCACAAAATCCTTTATCGTTTATAGTTTTTGTGTAAAATTCATTTTTTCTTAAGGAAAGTTCATAAAAACTTTTGTTTTTCTTTTTCAAAACGCACCAACCCGACATCAAAGCTCACTAAGCACATACAAAATTTTTCTTCGCAAGAAAAATTTTCTCTTCCTTTATATATGTCTTTTTAAGGAGCAATTTTTGGATGCAATTTTTTTATATAATTCTTTTGGAAAAAAATATTTTATTCAAATAAGCTATAATGAGTTTGAACAAAAGAACGATATAGTATTAGAATTCAAGGAGGAAGTATAATGAAAAATTTGACTGAAACCGACAAAAAAGTCGGCAAAAAAAGAGGCAGTATTCGGAATCAGATTATTCGTTCCGGAGCATTGCCGGTACTGATTGGCTTTGTAGTCATTTTTATTCTCGTGCTCACAAATGTCCACTCAGCTTTGGAACAAAGGATTGAAGAAGAATTGGAAATTGCGACGGATTCCGTAGCGGAGCAAGTGGATGAGTATTTTGAGAAATTTGACCATATCACCGATGTGATGGCGCAAAACGAGCAATTTATGAATATGACCAAGGCTCTCGTACCCGGAAACAAGGATGTAAAGAAGTTACCGGATTTCAAAGAGGCTTTTCAAAGCTTAGTTTCGATTCATAAGAGCGATTCAAATATTGTTGCGGTTTGGGTAGCCGATATCGATACCAGTCAGCTCTGGGCATCGGACGGATATTTTACCGCACCGGATTGGGATGTAACTTCGCGCGAATGGTATAAAAGTATTCAGGCAAATCCCAATGCGAATTTTATCATGTCCAAACCATATTTATATGAATTTATCAACCAGAAAATCGTATCCATCGTTACACCGATGCGTGATGAAAACGGAACTTTGCTAGGCGTAGCGGGAATTGATGTGACGATTACAAAAGTTAGTGAATTTATGGCTCAAACCAAGCTTGGTGAAACCGGATATTATACTTTGGTTACCAACACCGGTGACATTATGTATCATCCGGATGAAAAACTGATTGATACTCAAATTCAGGATGCTCCATTGAGCGAGAAATTGAAAAAATTGATTGCAGATAAAAAAGAGGATCTTCTTCATTATAAGGAAGATGGTGTTAAATTATTGGGAAGTAATAAAGTTGCTAAAACAACGAACTGGCATATCATTTCCGCGATTACCGAAAAGGAAATTTACCAAGATTATTTCTCACTTCGAACCGGAATGTTGATTGTATTTATCATCGTATTGGCGGTATCTCTTCTGGCACTTTGGTTTAGCAGCAAGTTGATTTCACAATCTTTGGTCGAACTGAACAAAGCGGCGGAGCAAATCGCAAATGGTGATTTGGATGTCCATTTGGATGTTCGCGCTAACAATGAGGTCGGAATGGTTTCCGAATCGATGAACAAAACCGTATCCCGACTCAATGAATACATCGACTATATCGACGAAATTGCGAAGGTGCTCGTTCAAATGGCATCGGGCGATATGCGAATCCGTTTGACCAAGGATTATAAAGGGGAATTCCAAATTATCAAGACGGCACTTGAAAATATTTCCGCTTCATTGAATCATACGCTTGGACTTATCAACGATTCGTCCGAGCAGGTAAATCAGGGCGCCATCCATGTGTCCAGTTCTGCACAAGCATTGGCGACCGGTGCGACCGAGCAGGCAAGCTCGTTGGAAGAATTGACCGCATCAGCTGTCGAAATTTCAACACAATCCAAAGAAAATGCCGAGAATGCGGAGAACTCGAAAAATCTTGCATTGCGTGCAGGCGCTGAATTGCAGGAAGTTGTTTCTCACATGAGCAAGATGCTTTCCGCAATGGAAGATATCTCAAACTCTTCAGAGGAGATACACAAAATTATCAAGGTCATCGACGATATCGCATTCCAAACCAATATCTTGGCACTCAACGCATCCGTTGAGGCGGCGAGAGCGGGCGAAGCCGGTAAAGGATTTGCCGTTGTTGCGGATGAAGTTCGTAACTTGGCGGTCAAATCAGCCGAAGCGGCAAAGCAAACACAGGTACTCGTTGAGGAGAGCGTTCGAAATGCCAATATCGGTTTTGAGATTTCCAAGGAGACATCCGTATCGATTGAACGAGTCGGCGAAATCGCTCAGCAGAGCACTCAGATTCTTGAAATTATCGCCGAAGCGAGCAAGGTGCAGTCGCAGACGATTGAGCGCATGAATGTTTCGCTTGGACAAATTTCAACCGTGGTGCAAAGCAATGCCGCAACAGCGGAACAAAGTTCCGCTGCAAGCGAAGAGCTTTCGGCACAGGCAACCATGCTTTATGAAGAAGTAAAGAAATTCAAATTGGAAAACACAAATTCGATGTCAAATAATTTTGATACACCTACTTTTTCAAATCAGGAGTTCAGCGCTCCGGCAAGCTTTGAGAATTCAGGCGACAAATACTAACAACTCTTAAAGAAACGATATATGAAAAAAATGGCAAACTCGTAAGAGCAAGCCATTTTTTATTTCTTATAAAAATGTATCGCGGAAACGGATAAGCAATCATCGAGCATGAAAAAACCGAATGTATCATCATTCGGTTTTTATTTTAAAAGGTCGGATATTTTATTTCAATGTCGCTTCAATCAATTCACGATGGCTGAGTTTTGAAAGCTCAATCACTTTGTTCAAATCAAGTCCTACCGCAGCTGTGAAACGCTCTCCGTATTCTTTGTCGGCAAGGTAGCAATGCACCGCATGACGATACTTGATATTTTCAGTAACCGGAGCAATGTCAGCCGCTGTATTTTCAATCAGAATTTGCTTTTTGTCTTCCGTCATTACTCGCCAAAGGTCTCCACCGGCACGGAAACAATCATCCGACGGGTCATCCTTCGGGTCATAACGCCACATTGCGCCTTCAATCTCCATTGGCGGCTCCGCAACTTCCGGTTGTGCTGTCCAATATCCTGCACTGTTCGGTGTATAAGCCGGTGTGCCACCATAATTTCCGTCGGTTCTCATCGCTCCGTCACGATGATACTCGTTGACTTCCACCTTCGCTCGATTGACCGGAATGTGATTATGGTTCACTCCCAAACGATATCGTTGTGCATCTCCATAAGAGAACAGACGACCTTGAAGGAAACGGTCCGGACTGAATCCGATGCCCGGCACGACATGAGCCGGTGTGAATGCCGCTTGCTCTACTTCCGCAAAGTAGTTTTCCGGATTTCGGTTGAGCTCCAGCACACCAACTTCAATCAATGGGAATTCCGCATGACGCCAGATTTTTGTAATGTCGAAAGGATTCTCGTAATGGTTTTTCGCCTGCTCTTCGGTCATGATTTGAACATACATTGTCCATTTCGGAAAATCTCCGCTCTCAATCGCCTCATACAAATCTTTTCCGTGGAACTCTCTATCCATTCCGGTAATTTTTGCCGCTTCTTCATTGGATAGATTTTTAATTCCCTGCTGTGTCTTAAAGTGGAATTTACACCATACGCGCTCATTCTTTTCATTGTAGAAAGAGAAAGTATGCTCTCCGAAGAAATGCATGTGACGATAGCTTGCCGGAATTCCTCGGTCACTCATAACAATCGTAATTTGATGGAAACATTCCGGAAGAAGCGTCCAAAAATCCCAGTTATTTTGTGGAGAGCGACGGCCAGTTCTCGGGTCTCTCTTTACCGCACGATTCAGGTCGGAGAAATTGTGCACATCACGGATGAAGAATGTCGGCGTGTTGTTTCCGACTAAGTCCCAATTCCCTTCCGAAGTATAGAACTTTACCGCTACTCCACGAATGTCACGCTCCACATCGGATGCGCCACGCTCTCCCGCAACGGTTGAGAAACGAATGAACACTTCCGTTTCAGCTCCCGGTTGCAATACCTTTGCCTTCGTATATTGCGAAATGTCGTGAGTTACCGTAAATTTGCCGTAAGCTCCCCAACCTTTCGCATGCATTCTTCGCTCAGGAATAACTTCGCGGTTGAAATGAGCCATTTTTTCCATCAACCATACATCTTGCATTACAACCGGTCCACGAGGTCCTGCCGTAATGGAATTTTCATTGTCCGCAATCGGCGCGCCGACTTCATTTGTTAACTTTTTTTGATCACTCATAAAAATCCTTTCTGCAAAAGTCTATCCTTTTGCTCCTACACAAATTTTAAACACATCATCATAATCCATACATACATACAAGTTTTTGGCAGCATCAACATTCCGACTTTCGGGTTCTTGTTTGAAAAAAGAACCACCGGCAAATAGAATGCATAGCTGAGCAAAATCGCAAGCCAAATCCATTGAGTTCCGGCAATCACATTTCTATAAACGAAAAACTCAGCGGCAACCACCATGCCTAAAATGAAAAAAGGAATATTTCTGTAAACCGCCCAGTTGACCGGCGGGAAACGCTCTGTCCATTTGTTCTGAGGGAACAAACAGAGTGCAATTCGAGCAAGCGCTAGTCCGATAGTGACATATTCTACCCAAGGCGCAAAATCAATTTGCAGGCTTTTTTCCAAAATATGCAACAACAAAATATAAAATATCGTCATCGTCACCGAGGTTATCAGTTTCCCGATGCCCAGCGATTTTCGAAATCGCGGCTCGTCCTTTGTCAAAATCACCATGATTCTCGGAATCAAATGGAATGCGTCGCCGACAATCAAAACCAATGTCATTATCGTGGCAAGACTTGATAGTGCTGCAGCTTTGTTGAAAAACAGAATACAAATTATCAATCCGATGAGCAGATATGCAATATCAAAAATAATCTCGACAGCTCCAAAAACTCTTTTCATTTATAAACTCCCTTTTTAACTTAATATAAAAAATACCTTATTAGTATTTTGTACTAATAATACGCCACGGAATTTCGGATGTCAATATTTTTTTAGGAATTCTTTTGTAAAAATTTAATATAAAACTTCCAATTCGCTATCAAATATCGGAAAATAATATGGTTGAGGGTATCCACTTTTTGAAAAAATTTTTTAAAAAAATGATTTTGGATTTGAATGCGTTTTGATAACAAAAAGCGACTCTGCTTTGACAAATTCGTCTTACAACAATATTTTAGATTTCAATTTAGAAATCGAATTTCGTTTTTCGATTTTGTGATTTCATTTTTCATTCGCGAATTCAGATTTTATATTTCCGATTAGGTTTTCAAAAACAAATTTTCATTTCAGATTCTCGATTTTGCCATTTGGAATTTCTATCGAGAATTTCGATTTCTACTTTTTAAAATGCTCTACCTGTCCGAAAACATCCCAAATGACTTCCTGCAAAGTCTTTTTCTCCACCGTCTTGATATGCTCGAAATGAACTTTTCGGCTGAAACTTCCTTTTGCTACATAAACTCTGTCGAAGCCCATGCGGTCGAGCTCACGAATGCGTTGCTCCAGCGACGGCACTTTTTTGAGCTCGCCGGTCAATCCCACATCGCCGATAAATACATAATTGTTCGGAATCGGTTTTTCGGAAAAGGAAGAGACGATGCTCATCATGATGCCGAGATTGATGGCATTTTCTTTCACCTTCAAGCCGCCCGTCGTTTTGATAACGACATTTTTGTTGAGCAAGTTGAATTTTGCCCGCTGCTCCAAAATGCTGATTAAAATATTGAGTTGGTCGCGCTTGAGGCCTTCCGCAATTCTTGTCGGATAGGGCATGAAGGAAGTTGAAACCAAGCTTTCAATTTCCAAAATCACCGGTCTTGTACCCTCGCGCACGACCGTCAGCGCCGAGCCGGACACTCTGTCTTTTTCATCGCGTATCGTCATAAAGTATTCGGACGGATTATCGATGGAAAGCAGTCCTTCTTCCGTCATCGTGAAGAATCCCATCTCGCCGGTGCTGCCGAATCGGTTTTTCGTGCTCTGCAGCTCGCGCAGCTCTTCTTCGCTCTCTCCCTCGATGACCAAGACGGTATCCACAAGATGCTCCAGCGCGCGCAAACCTGCCATCTCTTCATTCTTATTCATCTGTCCAACCAAAATCACCGCGCGCGCTCTTTGCTTATTCTTCGCAATTCGAACCATCGCATTGGCACATTCCATCGTCTGCGTCGGTGAGCCGGCTCGAGACGGAAGCTGCTCTTCCAATGTAAAAGTCTGAATCGAATCGACGATGACCAGGTCGGGGTCAACGGCATCGACCTGAGCCAGCACATTGTCCATCGAATTGTCGGTGACAATCCAAATATTTTCGGAGATATTTTTTAAGATTCTTTCCGCTCGCGATTTGATTTGCGAATCGCTCTCTTCTCCGGATGCGTAGAGCACTTTTTTACCCTGACTTGCCAAATCCTGCGCCACTTGCAACAACAAGGTGGATTTTCCGGCACCGGGCTTGGCGGTGATGATGGTGACGGAATCTCGAACGATGCCTCCGCCCATCACACGATTGAATTCATTGAGCCTGCTGATGATTCGATTGTTGTTTTCCATCTTCACATCGCTGAGGCGAATCGTATCGACAGTTTTGCTTTTGGTTTCCGCAACTCTGCTGCTCGTTTTTTTCGCCGCCACTTCAAATTCTTCAATTGTTCCATAAGAACCGCAACCAAAACATTTTGCGCTCCATTTTACATTTTCATATCCGCACTTATTGCAACGGTAGACTTTTTTCGTTTTCATACTTTACCTTTTTAAATCATTTTCATTCAGTTTTCCTACATTTTTTTTATAACCCTACTTTATTTTCAGATTACAATATACATGTAGCAAGTAAAAGCTATGCTACATGGTTTTTCTTCTCTATTAGGTTCAAACGAACTAACCCCTATTGTCTGTAATGTGATAGATTGCTCCCAAAAGTCTATCCATTAGACAGTTGAAAAAGACCCCTAAGAAAACAAGTCAAATCCCCTGACTTGTTTTCTATTTGCGCAAAAAATGCGCTTTTTTTATTTCAGTCTTTTTTATTCAGTTTTCAGCTCGTTTTCCGAAGTCTTTTTCCAACTTATTTTACACTTCATATAGGAATCGATATTTTGGATTGACCGGCTCTGCGGATTGTATGATAGCGCCGCCGAGACAAATTTCTCCATTGTAAAGCACCGCGACCTGTCCCGGTGTTATTGCCTTGACGGGATAATCGTAGGTAATTTTGAGCTTGCCTTCTCCCGCATCGGTTACGGTTACGGGAATATCTTCCTGACGATATCGAAATTTCGCCGTACATTTCAGCGGAAGCTCGGACGGCTCGTCCAAGGTCCAAATCATTTCATCGGCTATCAGACTCTTGGTGAACAGCGATTCATGTTTGTCCCCCTGCGCTACATACAAAATATTTTCTTTTAATCCCTTGCCGACGACGAACCAAGGCTCGCCCGTTCCGACGCCGCCGATTCCGATTCCGCGTCGCTGTCCGTAGGTATAATGAATCAATCCGCTGTGCTCTCCGAGAAGCTGCCCGTCAACCGAGCGAATCTCGCCTTTTTTCGCGAGCAGATATTTGTCCAAAAACAAATCAAAATCTCTTTCACCGATAAAACAAATCCCTGTCGAATCTTTTTTGTTGGCGGTCGCCAAATGATTCGCCTGCGCAATTTCTCTCACCCGACTCTTCGGCAAAGCACCGATTGGAAAAATCGTGCGTGACAATGCGCGCTGTCCGATGCGTGACAAAAAGTAGGTCTGGTCTTTGTTGTGGTCGACGCCGCGCAACAAATAAAATTTGTCGCCGCGTTTTTCAACTCGGGCATAATGCCCCATCGCAATATAGTCGCCTTCAAGCTTGAGCGCATAGTCCAAAAATGCGTTGAATTTGATTTCCGTATTACACATGACATCGGGATTGGGCGTTCTCCCCGCATGGTATTCTTTTAAGAAATAGGTAAAGACTCTATCCCAATATTCTTTTTCAAAATTGATGGTGTAGTACGGAATATCCAACTGAGACGCGACTCGTCCGACATCCAAATAGTCTTCGGTTGCCGTACAAACGCCGCCTTCGTCTTTTTCATCCCAATTTTTCATAAACAATCCGACCACATCATAGCCCTGTTCTTTCAAAAGAAGGGCGGAAACTGACGAATCCACCCCTCCACTCATTCCAAGAATGACTCTTTTTTTCATGTCGCTCCAATCTATTTAAGAATTTCTTCCATTTGGTTCAACAATTCTTCAAATCGTTTCATCGCGGATTCAATCGGTCCGGTCTGACTCATGTCCACGCCCGCAATTTTGAGCGCGTCAACCGGATATTTGCTGCCGCCGCATTTCAAGAAATCGATATAGTTTTCAACCGCCGGTTTTCCTTCTTTGAGTATTTTCTCCACAATCGCAGTCGCTGCGGAATAGCCGGTTGCGTATTTATACACATAGAACGAATGGTAGAAATGAGGAACTCTCGCCCATTCCACCGAAATAAAATCATCCAGCTCCACATTGTCGCCGAAATATTTGCGGTTGAGTTTCAAATAATTGTCGCAAAGGAAGTCCACCGTCAAGGTTTCGCCGTTCTCGACCGCTTCGTGAATCAATAATTCAAATTCCGCAAACATCGTTTGTCGGAAAATCGTCGAACGGAATCCTTCCAAATACATATTGATATGATATAATTTCTCTTCATCGGTCTTCGCATTTTGCAAGAAATAATTTGCGAGCAAGCCTTCGTTTACGGTCGATGCCACCTCCGCTACAAAGAGCGAATACTCGGCATAGTGGAACGGCTGCGTCTTTCTCGCATAGAGTGAATGCATCGAGTGACCCATTTCATGAACCAAGGTAAATACATCGCGATTCGTATTGTCGTAGTTGAGCAAAATATACGGCATGCTCATATAGGAGCCGAAGGAATATGCTCCGCTTCGTTTTCCTTTGTTCTCATACACATCAATCCATCCGTCCGCGATTCCCTGATTCATATCCGAAAGATATTCTTCGCCGAGCGGAATGAGTGCCTCTCGCATGATGTCCAATCCTTTTTCATAAGGAATGCTCTCATCTTCGATTTCAAACAACGGCACATACATATCGTACATGCGAAGCTTGTCAAGTTTAAGCATTTTTTTTCGAAGCTCCAAGTAACGCTGAAGCACCGGCACATGTTTGTTGACCACCTCGATCAGATTTTTGTATAGAGAAACCGGCACATTGTCGGGATAGAGCACTTTTTCAAGCGCCGAGCCGTAATTTTTGAGCTTCGCCTTGAGCACATCGGTCTTCACGGAGTAGCCCAAAGTGGTCGCAATCGTATTTTTGTGCGCAAGAATCTCGCCGAGCAATCCTTCATAAGCCTGTTTTCGAACATCTCTGTCCTTTGACACCATAAAAGTTCCATAGCTTCCGTTGGTCAGCGGCAACTCGTTTCCATCCGGCAGCTTGACGGTGCCGAACTGCATGTCCAAATTCGACAGCATGCCGAAAGTATCGTAGCTTGCTTCAAAAATCGGATTGACCTGTGACAAAAGTCTTTCTTCGGTCTCGCTCAAAGTATGTTTTTCATAGCGGAACAGCTCGTCCAAAGAGAACTCATATTTTTTAAGGCCCGGATTTATCTCCATAAATGCCTTAAGATCATCATATTTCGCGGAAAGCAATTCCGGATTCACAAATGCCATGGACGCCGACACCTCCGCATAAAGTCGCTGCGATTGGTCCGAGCGTACGATGGAGCTTGCCACCGAGCTGTCCTCGTCCTGCTTCATCTGTGCAAATGCCGCCAAATCGCTGAGCTTCATGCTGATTTCATTCATCGCATCCAATGCGGCAAGCAGGGTATCCGCATCCTTGGTCAATTTTCCCTGATATTTTTGGAAATCTTTTGCAAGCCTTTGCACTTCATCATGCTGCTTGCTCCAAGATTCCGCCGTGTGCATTTTGGACAATGCCCATTGATATTGCTCTTGTATATCTTTTCGTTCTTTTTGCATATTTTCCCCTGTAACTTTCGTTATCCTTTCTTTTTAATTTTAGAGGGCTGAGCCTCTCGGAGCGCGTCCCGCTTTCTTATCAAATTTGAAGCGGAGCAACACTCTTTTTGACACTACAACCAGTATATCACAAAAATAAATTTCGTTGTAGCTATTTGAAAAAACAAGTCCGAGCTCGAGCAATTTTTCAAAACAAAAACAACAAATTCGAAGGCATTTTCTCGCTTTGAATTTGTTGTTTAAGTTGCTTCTTTGAAATTTTTTACGAATCCATCGGCTCGTTTTAAAAATTTATCTTTTGCCGGCTTTTAATAGCCGATTTCAATTTTTCGGTTTCATTGGAGAAATGAAAATCCAAATTCGTGAGACATTTTGAATCAAGATTTTTCTATCGACTTTGATTTTCAAAGCGACCGAGATGTTTAGTTTTTCGCTTTATCCAACGCAGCCTGTGCCGCCGCTTTGATTCCGTTGGAAGTAAATGTCGCTCCGGATACCGAATCAACTCCTGTTGATTGAGAACTCAAAATGCTGTTGATAACGGCTTTCGCATCCTCAAGATATTCCGGGTCATCTCCACTTTCAGTTACTGAAAGCGCAGTAATTTTATCTCCTTGAATCGTCAAACTGACTGTAATGTTGCCTTCATATCCTTTGGCGGTTCCCGAATAGGTTCCGTCTTTATATTTCGATGCCGGCTTGCTTTCCTCTTTCTTTACTTCTTTCTTCGGCCCTTCTTTTTTAGTTTCTTCCTTCTTTACTTCTTTCTTAGTTTCCTCTTTTTTGGTTTCTTCTTTTTTCGGCGCCTCTTTTTTTACTTCTTCTTTCTT
>JBGZSM010000055.1:0-12980 GCA_041853585.1 Filifactoraceae bacterium | reverse complement strand
TTTGTTTTGCTTTTCGTTTTCTGATTTCAAATTTCATTCTGAAATTCTATTTGCGATTTTTAATTTCAACTCGAATTTACAATTTTGATTTTAAAATCCGATTTCAGATTTTGTTCAGATTACATATCGACTGCATTTTTTGCAATCTCAACAACAATGTCCGATGCCGCTTTCATATCTTCAATCGGAATCATTTCGAATCGACCATGGAAATTATAGCCGCCGGTAAAAATATTAGGGCATGGCAATCCCATATACGAAAGCCGGGAGCCGTCGGTTCCGCCACGAATCGCTTTTATCTTCGGCTCAATCCCAAGATTTTTCATTGAGCGTACGGCCAGCTCAATAATTTCTTTGTGCGGCTCGACCTTTTCCTTCATATTGTAATAGGAATCTTCGATCTTGAGCTCGATGATGTCGCCGTATTTTTTGTTGAGATAGACGACCGCATCCTGCATCAATTGTTTTTTGATTTCAAATTTTTCTCTGTCGTGGTCACGAATGATATATTCCATCGTCGTATAGTCGATGGTTCCGTTCATTTCGTTGAGCATGATGAAGCCCTCATATTTTTCGGTGTACTCCGGCTTTTGCTCACGCGGCAACATCTGCTCCAACTCCATCCCCACCGACATTGAATTGACCATCACATTTTTTGCCGTTCCCGGATGAACGCTCTTGCCTTGAATTTTGACAAAGGCGGAAGCAGCGTTAAAGTTTTCGTATTCAAGCTCTCCGATTTCGCCGCCGTCGATCGTGTATGCAAAGTCGGCGCCGAAGGATTCGACATCAAAGTGGTCCGCTCCCCGTCCAATCTCTTCATCCGGTGTAAAGCCCACCATAATTTTTCCATGCTCTATTTGAGGATTCTGTACCAAATATTCCATCGCATTCATAATCGCGGCGATACCCGCCTTGTTATCCGCACCGAGCAAAGTCGTTCCGTCGGTCGTGATAATAGTTTTGCCGACCAATTTTTTCAAAATCGGAAACTCTTTTTCGGTGATGCTGAACTCATCGTTCAAACGAATATCACCACCCTTATATTCAACGGTTTGAGGGTTTTTACATTCGCCGTTCATCGCCGGACTCGTATCCATATGCGCAACAAAACCGATGGTTTTTACGGGCTTGTCGGTATTTTTTTCCAAAGTTCCGTAGACATAGCCTTTGTCACTCATCGTCACCTTGAGGCCGATTTCTTCCAGCTCCTTTTTCAATTCTTTTGCAAGCTCCAACTGTTTTGCGGAACTCGGCACCGTATCGCTCTTCGGATCGGACATCGTATCCATGGCGATATAGCTTTTAAAGCGCGCTACCAATTTTTCCATATGTTCTCCTTTGATTAAAACGAAAGCATACTGTTGTATGCCTTCTATATCCGTTTAGGCATATCAATCCGAGATGAAACACGGATATCATCCTATAACAATGCCCCTTTTATTTTTCTTACGAAGTCGTCAATATGCTCGCGGGCATATTTTTCCGCTCTATCCGGATCTTTCTCATCAATGGCTTTGATGATTTCGCCGAAAGTATTGGTAAAAATATCCATGCTGTCAAAATACTTTTCGCAGTAATGCCACAGACGCTCCGAATGATAATGCAGCTCTTTCAAATGTTTTTGCAACCATGGATTGCCGCATTGGTCAAAAATGATTTCGTGGAACATCTCATCATCATCTATCGCTTTCTGATAGTCGACATCGATATTATAGCTCAGCAGGCGCTCGTAAATTTTTTTGAGCTCCGCCTTTTTTTCTTCCGTGATGCGCTCCACCGTCAATCGAGTTGCAAATGGGTCGAGCACTCGGGTCAACTCGAAGAGATGTTTCATTTTCAAAAAATCGATTTGTGAAACTTGAGCCCCATATCGCGGCACAACAACCAACAAATCCGTTGCCTTGAGTTGCTCAAAAGCATTTCGAACCGGTGTTCTGCTGACATTGAGCTCTTTTGAAATTTCGAGTTCATTGAGTATCTCGCCCGGTTGATATTCCAGTTTTACAATTCTATTTTTCAGGATTTCAAAAACCTCATCTTTTTTCAATAATTCCATAGCTCCTCCGATTTCAACTCTATCTATATTGTATTATTTTTTTTACAATTGAACAAGAAATTTTTTACTTTTTATCGCTTTCTTATCAAAAAACATTTTTATACTCTTTCCCTATTTTAACATCGACTCTTTTGTCAGACAAATTTTGTGTTTTCTTCATTTTACTTTATATTTATTTTTACTATAAAAATTTACTTTTATAAAACTTTTTTCTCCGTTTCAAAAAAAATTTTTTTATTTTTTTCGAATTCCTTTTTTGAGGCAATTTTTTACAATTTGTCATAATTCATTTTCCGCTAAACTTATTGTAAGCAAAAGTATTTTTCTCTAGCAAACTTAATTTTAAATTTTTTGTTATTTCATTGATAGTTGGGTTAAAAATAGTGTCAATTTGTAACTTTTTCGTTCCCGAAGGTTGAAATCTCATTTTTTTTTTGTTATAATTCACAAGTGCTTAGAAGTAACTGAAGAAAATCTTAGGTCATAAGAAAAGCAAAAAGGAGTATAGTATGAAAAAAGCAAGCCTTTTTACTTTTATTCTTGTTCTGATGATGGTTTCTGCATTTAATGTTTTCGCAGATGACAATGCAAATTCATCATCGCAAACCGAAATTTCCGAAGAAGTAACAACAGAAGCAACTGAAAACAATGAAAACGACACTTCCGAAGAAGAAAAGGAGCAAAAAAAATCTTACGGAGTTGTGAGCGAGTATGAACTAAACCTAGCTAAATTGGCGAGAGAAGAAGCTGAAAGTCAAGGTCAGAGTTTATCTAACCAAGAACAAGATTCAATAAAAGTAAAAAAATTAAATGCTGTCAAGGCATTTATCAAAAGTAAAAACAACAAGCTGAATGACGCTGTTGTTACCAAGGTCGCTGAGGCTGCGATTGCTGCAAGCGAAAAACATCAATTTGATTTATCCATGATTCTCGCAGTAATGTGGAAGGAAAGCACATTCAATCCGAATGTATATAACACTTATTGCTACGGCATCATGCAAATTCACCAAAACACCGCTTCCGGATACGGCTACAAGATAGCAGATATCAAAGACCCGTACAAAGCGGCGGATTTAGGCACAAGAATTCTTAAAGGGCATATAAAAAATTACAATAATATAATTATCGGACTGACCGCGTACAATCAAGGTACCGGAAATGTCAATCGGGGTAACTACAATACGAGATACGCACACAATGTGGTAAAAAAACAAGCGGTTATCCAAAGTTATTTAAACAAAGCACTATCGTAAAAAGAAATCACCTTTCTATTTTATAGAAACGGTGATTTTTTTATGCTCATCACTCATGATTTTTGTATAAGATTTGATAGCCCTTCTCTCCGAGCTGCACAATGGATTCTACATCTTCGGTTTGATATTGCAGCATATCCTTTTCGGTTTCGAGCTCGACACAGCTCCCGCAACTGGAGCTCAAATCTCTCGGAACCGGTCTGGTAATATTATCCATTCCCTCATTCTTGAGCAATTTGGAATATCCCAGCGCTCCGTATTGCGTAAAAAAAGTGATAATGTATTTATTTTTTACCATACAGAATAATATCCTCTTGCCCTTCTTCAATGCTGACCTTGTACTTTTCGGCCTCCAATGCTCTTTTTACATTTTCCTTCGCCACATTATTATCCACAATCACCTTAATCTCGCCCGCTTGTTCACGAATCGCTTTTTTCGTCTGAATAACCGGCTCCGGACAGGACAATCCTCTCGCATCCACTTCTATCATAAGTTCTCCTTTCTATTTTCGATGCGGAAGAAAAACTGTTTACAACAATCCCCCTTCTGCATCTGAAAAATTCAAATCTAAGATTCCTAATTCAAATTTTAACATCCTTCTCTCTATTTCTTGGCAAAGCCGCTTTCTTTTTTGATATTGCCCATCGCAATCACGACAAACAATATAAGCGCAATCACTACCGCAATTTGTCCCGCAGGAGTTGAGCCCTTCGGCGACGATGCCAAACCGAAATTGTGGGCAAATGCCGCACCGATCATCATACCGAGCATCGTGATGCCCGAGTCGATATTTCCTTCACCCGCCAAGACGAGCTGTCGAAGCGGACATCCGCCAAGCAAAATAGCTCCAAATCCTACAACCGACATTCCCAAAAAATTCCAAAGTCCATCGGTATGTGCAACCGGCTGCTCTACAAATCCGAGATTGAACTTACCCACTATCAAATTGGCAATCAGCGCAACGATGAAAGTGGCAAGAATTCCGGTGAAGAGCGTAAAATCTTTGAACATGATGATATCTCTGAAACTTCCCGCCGTACACATCCGAGTGATTTGCGAAACAATCCCCACGATCAATCCGATGGCAAGCGCCAACCCAAGCGGCGTATGCATGGAGCCCGGTCCTTTTTCACTCATGAAAATAAAACTTGCTCCACCGACTGAAAGCAAAAGCAAAGCCACTTGAATCGCCGGTGTCATGGCCCCTTCAATAGCCGTCGATTTGTAAGCTCTTTTGAGACTGTATCCTTTTTGCAAAAAGACGATTCCCACTCCGATGCCCGCAACAAAACCAACCAATCCGAAAATGGCATTCAAATCACCGCCTGCCAAACGCAAAAGCATTCTGGTCGGACAACCTAAAAATACGAGCGCGCCAATCATCATGAAGAATCCGATGACAAAACGAATGAGCGGCGATGAACCTACACGAGGCTTGAATTCTTTTCGGGCAATCGATATGGCAAAAGCGCCGAGCACGATTCCGATGATTTCCGGCCGTATGTATTGCACCACTTCCGCACGATGCAATCCGAGCGCTCCCGCAATATCTCGAATAAAGCATGCAATACAAATTCCCATATTCCCCGGATTCCCCTTGGTTACGGAAAAGACCGCCAGCGCTCCGATGATGGCACCGGCTGCTGAAAGTTGAATCATTTTTTTCTTGTCGTTCATAAAAACCTCCTAAATTTTATTCCATCCTTATCATACTATCAGCCCGTAAATATTGCTATACCATTCAAGCCTTTGGACCATTGATTATTTTTATGGACTTAATAAAAAAATTCTATATCAAAAGCAAGCATCCCAATTGAAATATCAGTTATAATAATGAAAAGGTATTAACGAAAAATCAAATCTCGGAAAATAAGAGATTTAGAAAGGAAATGAACTCTTTAGAGAGTTCAGTGCAGGAGTATGAGAGTTTATATGGACAATTCGGCGACTTCTTTTCCAAAACCGAAAGAAGTCATCGATAAAATGGTGGAATATATGACACAGGGAGGCTGTAATATTTCAAGAAGCACTTCCGCGCAAGCAAATTCCGCCAGCTATGACATTTTTTCTTTGCGCGAAAAAATCGCTCATTTTTTTAATGCCAACGATTCCAGAAATGTCGTCTTCAGCAAAAATATTACCGAATCGCTCAACATCGTTATCAAGGGCTATATTCAAAGCGGCGATGTTGTTATGATCAGCTCGCTTGAGCACAATGCAGTCACTCGCCCCCTCGTTCAACAGGGCGCAAATATTTTAGCAATTCCGGTTTCTCCGCAGGGTGTGATGGACATCGACTTTGTTCAGAAGAATATTTCAAAAGTCAAAGCGCTCATCTGCACACATGTCAGCAATGTCTCCGGCGATGTGATGCCCATCGACATTCTGGCACAGATTTGTCGCGAGAACAAGGTTCCCTTTATCTTGGACTCCGCACAAAGCGCGGGAATTTTGCCAATCGATATGCAAAAAACGCCCATCGACTGTCTGTGCTTTACCGGACACAAATCCCTCCTCGGCCCGTCGGGAACCGGCGGCATGGTGATTTGCTCCGAATTTGCGGAAAAGGTGTCCCCTCTGCTCACCGGCGGAACGGGCAGCAAATCCGATGATGAAGTGCACCCTTCTCTCTTGCCGGACAAATATGAGGCGGGAACGCAGAATATCGCCGGCTTGATTGGACTCTTGGCAGGCATCGACCATATCAATCAGCTAGGTTTAGAAAATAGATTTGCCATTGAAACGGCACTCGGACAAGAATTTTTTGAAAAAATTTCTTCGATTCCCCAAATTAAAATCATCGGCTCCAAGGATTACAGTTGCAAACCGCCGGTCTTTTCGCTCGATTTCTTAAATCGCGACAATGCCGAAATATCCTATATTTTGAGCAGCGAATTCGGCGTGGACAATCGCGTCGGCATCCACTGTGCCCCACGCGCTCACCAAGCCTATGGCACATTCCCGCATGGCACATTGCGTCTGAGCCTGTCGCATTTCACTACAAAAGACGAGATTGCCTATGTCGCCGATGCCATTCATCGATTGAAATAATTTTTTTGAAAGAATATCAACGCAGTTTTGCACTTTAATAAAATCTCTTAATTTCCGGCAAAAACGGCGTCGGTAAAAGCAGTTTAATCAATATCATTTTAGTTTTTTTGGATTCGGATAACGGAGTCGTTGAATTATTCGGGCACAAACTCTCTTCTCTAAATGATTCCCAATTATCGATACCGAGAAATGACCGAAAGCGGTTTGATTTTACAAAATTGATGAGACGCTTCTGCATTTATGATATAATGGGCTAAGAAAAGAGAGGTTGAATATGAACAAAAAGAATTTCGTAATTTTGCTCGCTTTTTTGATACTGGCGAGCATCGCAATGCCCGTTATCGCATCGGAGAAGCAAAATAAAAAAGTGATTTGCATCGATGCGGGTCATCAGGCAAAGGGAAATCCGGAGAAAGAGCCTATCGGTCCGGGCGCAAAAACGATGAAGGCAAAAGTTTCTTCCGGCACAAGAGGCGTTTCTACTAAAAAGCCGGAATATGTTTTGACTCTTGAACTGTCCAAATTGCTCAAGAAAAAACTCGAAGAAAAAGGCTACACCGTAATTATGGTGCGCGAAAAACATGATGTCAACATCAGCAACAAGGAGCGCGCGGATATTGCAAACAAGGCAAAGGCGGATTTGTTTTTGAGAATCCATGCCGACGGGGTGAAAGACAGTAAGGTTTCGGGTATTTCAACGCTGTACCCTTCCGATAAAAATCCTTATGTCGCCAATTTGAGCAAAGACAGCAAACGCATTTCGACTTTGCTTGCCAGCGAAATGTCCAAATTTACGGGCGCAAAAAATCGCGGCGCGAAGGCGAGAGATGATATGAGCGGAATCAACTGGAGCAAGGTGCCGGTCAGCATCGTGGAGGCGGGTTTTATGTCCAATCCTACGGAGGACAAATTATTGTCCGAGCCGGAGTATCAGGAAAAAGTAGTAAAGGGCATGGTCAATGCAATTGAGCTTTATTTCCAGCCCGCTAAAAAATAATTCCGAAAGTATCCTAAGAAAAAATTTATGAGCTGAAAGTCGACTTGTAAGACGAAAAATCGATTCAAACATTCAAATTTGCAAGTCGAAATCATTGTATACAAAAGGATTTTAGGAATCAAAAACTATTTTAACAATCGACTCGGTAATAAAATCGCTTCAAAATTTTAGAATTCGTTTCGGAAGTGGAAAATCGTTTTGTAATTAAAATGGATTTTGCAAATCAAATTTGACTTCAAAATCCAAAATCTGCTTGGAATTTAAAATTCGTTTCAAAATAAAAAGAACATTGAAATTCAAAACGCGATTTGAATCCCGATGTTCTTTTTTCATCTCATCAATTTCCAAAAATTTCAAGTGCCCGATTGTAGTCCACACTACAACCTTTGGAGCAAATGCCTACCATCGTAGGTGCTCCCGAGTTTTTAATAAATCCGACATCGTAGCCAAAAATCTCCGCTACATAACGAACCGGAACATAGGCGCGCCCGACATCGATTTTCATCGGTACATCAATCAGCTTGGGCTGTCCGTTGACCTTAATTTCTTTTTCATGCGCGACCATACGAACCACTTTGTTATTGGATGCTATCGTCACACTTTTTTCCGCCGGATTATAAACTACCTTGGAGCTTTTAAGCTCTCGGAAAAAATGTAAAGGCACCAAGGTACGATTGTTCTCAATAATCATCCTCGGCATCTGCTTGGTCGCTCCTTTAATCAAAGCAAAATCTTTGTTTTCCGCAAGCACGATTTGAACTTCCTCCTGCGGCTCCTCCACCGGATTCTCTCCACCTACCGTCTCATTGGATTTTTCTCCGCTTGAGCGCTCCGAGCTTGGCGGCGGTAAAACAACTTTACCCGTTCCTTTACCGTTCTTGTTCGATTTGGATTTTTTACCGCTTAATTCCTGTATCGGTAACTCCTTATCGCTTTCTGATTCTTCGTTCGTCATTAACTCTTCTTTGATTGTATTGACAGGTTCTGATGATGAATTATCGACATCCATGTCATCTGCCCAGCCAAATGTTGTAAACAAGCACAAGCACAGTAATATCATCGCAAACGATCTTCTCACTCAATTCTCCTCCCCAATACATATTTACCACATTGTACCACAGATTGCCCACCAAACCAATACAAAAAAGACGAATTTTACAAATTTAAGCCATTCTTAATAATTTATATCGGACAGTCCAAAAGCCCTTATCAAATGTCGATTTCATCCAATAATTGAACATAATAAAAGCACCGTTTTTCAATATTTTAAAACAAAAGCGCAAAGAAAAACGATGCTTTTATAAATTTTTATTCTGTACTCTTACACAATGATTAAAAAAATTTTTTCCGCTTACATCGAATCTTAAAACGCCTTTTGTCACAATCCGATGCACAAATCAAAACGACGCAAGCCAAAAGCACGACAAGCGGTACTAAAACCGCCAACAGAACCAATAATTTTTTGTTCATGACAACCTCCTATCACGATTCCATATCCATTGCCACATTTTCAATTTTGATTATTTCTTCATTTGGAATTTTGTTTACGGAAAAGAAACCGACGATACAAAGCACCACTATGATAAAAATAATCGCTACCTTCTTACCCGTCATAACTCCTCCTTTCTTCAATTTTCATTCAGGCTTTCATGAGGAGCTCTGTCCTCTATGTAGTTTTTCTTCTATATTCATCTTTTGTGCATTATAATTTTTCCACCCCTGTAATCATGACCTTACCGACATAGCATTTTCCGACTACCAGCATTTGCAATTCTTCTTCGTCCGTTTCAAGTTGATGTTCCGGACCCTGAGCGCTGTCCGCCACAAAGAAAAAACCTTGCTCATTCCAAAAAATCACCTTGGCATTTCCGCCGAGTTTCTTAAAATTGACCTGTACCACCTTGCTGTTGGCATATCCCAAAACTTCTTCCGCGCCGGATAGCATCATATATTGGAAATCAACTTGACTTTCCGCTTCATCATTTGTGCAAAAAAAGCAGTAGCTCTCTTGCTTCTCCTTGGCAATATCTTGCTCCGGCTGCTCATAAAGTTTTCCCAGCTTGATGGATATTCTCGCTGCATTTGCAATGGATGCCAACACAAAGACGACAATCAGGATCTTCAGAATCCATCGCTTACGATGTCCCTTCATTTCTTTTTTTGTCATTCCCTAAGCCTCCTTTTGATACCATTGCACAAAAAGATATTACTATTGTAACACAAAAAGCCCACAAGGCTTCATTTTTAACACAATTGTAATCTTTATGCCTAAAATCAGGCGCTTCTACGGCGAATAGTTTACAAATTTATACATCCAACAACTTCAATACTCGTTTGGAAAATCCAAATCCCTTTACTGAAATCCGACTTTCAATTTTGTTTTCAGAATTTCTTTCATAAGTTTTCCGAATCCGTTTTTGAGATTTCATTTTGAAAGCTATATAATAGGAAGAAACTCCTTCATTTTTATAAAATAAGAATTGACAAAGCATCTTTTCAGGTATATTATAGAAATACAAGATGAATTTCTTGTATTAAAACAAAAATTTCCGATTCAATCCGAATCGATTGGTTATGAGATGCTTATGAATTTTTATTGGAGGTAACTATGTCATTAGGAACAAATATGAAAATCCTGAGAAAAAGAAACCGACTTTCTCAAATCGATTTGGCATCGATGGTGGGCGTAACCGAGAGAACTATCTACAATTACGAAAAAGATTTGAAGATTCCGAAGGCGAGCGTACTCGATGCCATTGCCGATATTCTGGGCATCACTCCCGAGCTTTTGCTGTACGGTGACCCGGAGGTTGATTTTCTCAGCGCCAAAGAATTGGATGCCATGCGACGCAATGCGAAACAAAACAAGCAAGCCTTCATCGCTCAGGCAAAAAGTCAATTCGGCAATCAAGGTCTGCTTGAAGCGACTGATTTATTGGAACAGACGACTGCACTATTTGCCGGCGGACAACTCAGTGAGGAAGCAAAGGATGATTTTTTTGAATCGATTACACAGGCATATTTCCTCGCCAAGCGCAAATCGAAGCTGAAAAATCTGAAATAAAGGAGGCGTCATGAAATCACATGTCGCCGAATTGGTAGCGCAACTTATTGAAAAATATGATGAGCGCAACCCTTTTGCTCTTTGTCGAGAGATGGATATCGAGATTCTGAAACATTCGATGTGTGAAGAAATCAAAGGATATTTCTTTTGCTATGAAGGAGTAAAGATTATCGTTTTGAACGAGAATTTGGACTCCTTCACTCAAAAGATGGTCTGCGCTCATGAATTAGGGCATGCGTTTCTTCATGAATATCTGGCGGACAAAAACACTTTTACTGCGGATTTTTCGGTCTTTGATATGAGCGCCCGACCGGAGCTGGAAGCGAATCTGTTTGCAGGTGAATTGCTCATCTCGGACGAAGAAGTGCTCGACTTGCTCCCGATTTATGATAATTATTTTGCGATTGCGCGCGAGCTTGGTGTCACGCCGGAATTGCTCGATTTCAAAATACGCATGATGCGGCACAAAGGGCATCCGCTGAATGATTTTGCCAATTATCGTGCGGATTTTCTAAAATAAAAGCAACCACTCCACCTTTAGAATATGCAGAAGGTTTCGGAACGGTTGCTTTTTTAAATGAATTTGTTTCTTAAATTGCTTCTGAGTAATTGAATCTTATTACAGATATTTTTTCACGACCGGTCTTATTCTTACGGCAATCAGACAGGCAATTAACAATCCCAAGATGTCGCTTGGCAACGGCGCAATCATTCCAACCCAAAGTGCTTTTCCAAATGATAGCGGCGCCGCCAAATAAAAGTTTTTCATCAGATACAGATAGATGACGCCAACCGCATAGATGATGATCAGATTGACTGTTGATGCAATCGCATACTTTTTGATCGAATTGCTCTCATCCTTCTCCACCATTTTTCCGGCTACATACGCGCCGATGATAAATGCCACCAAATATCCGAATGTCGGTGAAAACACATAACCGATTCCGCCGCCGCCCGCAAAAACCGGTACGCCCGCCAAACCGAGCAACACATAGAGCAGAACCGCCAAGCCGCCGCGACGACTTCCCAAAATCAATCCCGCCAAAGTGGTGAACATTACCTGAAATGTAATCGGAATAATCGGCGTTGGAATACGAACGAAAGTCCCGATGATAATTAATGTGGTAAAGATGGCGCAAAGCACCATATCTTTTGTAGAAATTTTGCGTTGCACATTTGCACTCGCCGTATTGGTTGATGTACTCATAATTTACTCCTTTGATTTTTTTCACCGCCCGATGTCCCCTTCGATATGTAGAACTTTTTCTTCTCCTTTCCATATATTACGGTGTCTCTTTTCAAATTATATCAACCGCGCCCCACATTGTCAACGCATTTTTATGCCGTAGTTTACAATAAAATTGCAGCCGATGGAATTCTATATCGAATCCATAGCTGCAATTCTTCATGTTTTTTTAATTTCTATTTTTTCTTCGTAAATACAACTCCGCCATTCCAAGCATCAAAAATCCTATGGCAAAAAATTTCCACATAAACTCCGGACTTAATATTTTTTCAAATGGGATTACTCCCGTTTTAGGAAGGGCGCTCGGCAATATCAAAGGTATTTTGGATTTGTTGATTATACTTGATTGAGAGGATTTTTCTGCTGCATTCTCCTCCTGAGATTCAGAATCTTCTCGATTGGACAACGAAATTTTTTCATCGGACACATCGCTTGCTGAAATTTCATTTTCAAATTCGTCTTCCACATTTTCAACTATTCCCGTTTCAAGCGTTTCTTCATCTTTTACATCTTCATTTTTATTCGGCTCTTCGCTTTTATTCAGCTCAGAATCATCTGGTGAATATGGGTCGGGTCTTACCGAAGAAGGCGGATTGTACCCTCCACTTTCTCCGGTCGATTCATATTGATTGCCCTGCTTTTGCGAAGCGGATGAATCAGCGGCAGTTTGACTTTCAGAACCATTTGGTTTTGAATCATTATTTGTCCCGGTATTTCCGGATTCTTGGCCCCCTTGTCCGGGAGCATCTCCGGTTGCAGAGTCGTTTCCTTCGGTTGTTCCTGTATTTTGATTTCCCGTATTATCATTCGTTGAGGTGTTGCCACCGGTTGCCCCTCCATTTTGATTTCCCGTACCGTCATTCGTTGAGGTGTTGCCACCGCTTGTCCCTCCATTTTGATTCCCCGTTCCGTCATTCGTCGAGCTATTTCCTCCCGGAGTTGAGCCTCCTGCTCCTTCACCGGACAACGATTGTTTTTCATTTACAAATTCTTCCGACGGATTTGGGTTGTTATTATCAATGCTAACTTCCCTATCGTCCGTTGTCATTTTATAATTGTCAGGAGTGCTTGTCTGACGAATTATATATTTTCCGTATGGCAAATTTTTTATAATTTTGCCTTCGGTATTCGTCGTTTCGATGCCCGCGGATATTTCCTCAAGCCTTCCTCCGCTCTCATTTACTCTAAAAATCTCAAATCTTGCTCCTGCAATCGGATTTTGATTTTCATCTTGAAGAGTGATTGTCAGATTTTCCTTTTTCCTAATATTGATGATTTCAATGATGCGTTCTTTTCCTCCGCCTTCCAC
>JBGZSM010000054.1:0-47836 GCA_041853585.1 Filifactoraceae bacterium | reverse complement strand
TTTTATTTAATCCTTTGTTTTTGGAAAATAATTCTGTACTTATAAAATTATTTAGTGCAGCAGATAGTCGGTAAAATGAAGTATTCTCTACATAAATCTAAAAAAATAAATAAGGGATGATTTACATAATCCTCAAAGTAGCATTGGAATTTTGAAATAAAATTATCCCGAAAGAAAAAGGAACTCCTGTAATGAATTGATATATGAGAGGAAATATGGAGATGTTGAGTTTTTAACTTAATACCTGCGAATCAAAACGAGAATTTAAATTTAAAATAAATATTCAGATATTGAGTTAAGTGAAATTATTTTGATTGACAAAACATTTGGCAATCGGATATAATCGAATTGTGGAAAATTGGAAAAAATATGTAAAAAAATCAAAAGAATCGATTTGACAAATTCTGATTCACAAAACTCTGGAGTAGAGTTAATACAACGAGGAAAGGGGTAAATTTTTATGAAAAGGAAATTATCATCAATCGTTGCTGTACTTACGGCAGGAATTCTGCTATTAAGCGCTTGCGGTGGAGGTACTGGTGAGAGCGGTGGCAACAAGAGTGAAACCGGTGGAGATACCGGCGGCAATGCGAAAACGGAGCTTGTAGTTGCCCATGGAGGAGATCCTAAAACATTGGACCCTCACGGAACAAATGACCAGCCGTCCTCACGCGTTATGAGACAAATCTATGATACGCTTGTGAACCAAAATGAAAAGATGGAAATCGAGCCGAGTTTGGCGGAAAGCTGGGAGCAGCTCGACGATACCACTTATCAATTTAAGTTGAAACAAGGAGTAAAATTTCATAACGGCGAGGAGCTGAAAGCGAGCGATGTAAAATTTACTATATTGAGAGCGCTGGAGTCTCCGCATGTGAGCGAAATTGTTCAGGCGATCGACCCGGCGAAGATTGAAGTAGTGGATGACTATACGATAAAAATCGGAACACAAAAACCATTTGCGCCATTATTGCTTCATCTTGCTCATACGGCAAGCTCAATCCTAAATGAAAAAGCGGTTACGGAAGGCGGCGAGAACTATGGTCAAAATCCGGTCGGGACCGGTCCTTTTAAATTTGAATCATGGACAAAAGGTGATAATGTAGTGCTTCTCCGAAATGACGATTTCCACAAAGAACCGGCAAAATTGACAAAAATTACATTTAGAGCGATTCCGGAAAATACGAACCGTACGATTGAGCTTGAAGCGGGTGGGGCAGACATTATTTATGATGTTGACCCGAATGATGTGATTCGTGTTGAAGAAAATGAAGACTTGGTATTGGTGCGTGACTTGAACCTGTCAACAGCATATATCGGGTTCAACTGCCAGAAAAAGCCTTTTGACAATGTGAAAGTTAGACAGGCAATCAATATGGCGCTTGATACGGAAGCGATGGTTAAAAATGTTTATAAAGGAATTGGATATAAGGCCAAAGGACCTTTGGGACCGAATGTTTGGGCAACCAATCAGAATCTTGAGCCGTATCCGTTTGATGTGGAAGGTGCGAAAAAATTGCTTGCAGAAGCAGGTTATCCGGATGGATTCTCTACAACAATTTGGACAAATGAAAATCAACAGCGTAAAGACATCGCCGAGATTGTTCAAAATCAACTCGGTGCAATAGGCATCAAAGTTGAGCCGAAGACTCTAGAGTGGGGTGCTTATCTCGATGGAACGGCGAAAGGTGAGCATGAAATGTTCATTCTTGGTTGGGTAACCGTAACAGGCGACCCGGATTACGGTCTCTATCAACTGTTCCATTCATCAGCACATGGAGAGTCCGGAAATCGTACTTTCTACACCAATCCGAAGGTTGACGAATTGCTTGAAAAAGGTCGTTACTCGACGGATGAGGCGGAGAGAGAAAAAGCTTATATGGAAGTGCAACAAATCATTCGTGATGAAGCGCCATGGGTGTTCACATGGGGTGGAGAGAACTTGTCCGGAACGACAAAGAATGTCAAAGGGTTCGTTCAGCATCCTGCAGGACATCATAGATTGTATTCGGTTTACTTTGAATAAAAATCATAGAATGTAGGGGGGCTTCTCCCTACATTCTTTATAAAAAGTTTTTGGAGGAAATATGCATAAATATGTTTTGCGTCGTGTAATGCTGTTGATACCTGTTATCATTGGCGTAACATTTATTATTTTTACCATGATGTATTTAACTCCCGGGGATCCTGCTCGTATTTTGCTTGGAGAAACTGCAAGTGCGGAAGCGGTTGCAAAACTTAGAGATGATTTAGGGCTTGATGATCCGTATCTGGTGCAATTCGGACGCTATGTGAAAAATGCGGTAGTGCATCAGGATATAGGACGCTCTTATGCAACAAAAAGACCGGTAACGCAAGAAGTAATATCAAGATTTCCAACCACGCTTAAATTGGCATCCTTTTCAATTTTGATTGCAGTGATTATTGGAATACCGGTCGGTATAATTTCCGCAACCAAACAATATTCGTTGTTTGACAATCTCTCGATGGTGGTTGCGTTGCTCGGGGTGTCGATGCCGAACTTTTGGCAGGGCTTATTACTTATTTTATTGTTTGCGGTACATTTGAAATGGCTTCCGCCGTCAGGATTTTCCAGTTTTAAACATATGATTCTGCCTTCGGTAACAATCGGTACCAGTACGGCAGCGGTTATTACAAGAATGACACGCTCCAGTATGCTGGAGGTTATTCGTCAAGACTATATTCGAACCGCTCGGGCAAAAGGTCAAGTAGAAAACAAAGTAATTTGGCATCATGCTCTTAAAAATGCATTGATTCCGATTATCACCGTAATCGGTTTGCAATTCGGATATCTGTTGGGCGGAGCCGTGCTGACTGAAACAATTTTTTCGATTTCAGGAGTCGGTCGACTGATGGTGGATTCGATTAAGTCTCAGGATTTTCCGGTCGTACAAGGAGCGGTACTGTTTATAGCCGTGATTTTCAGTGTGGTCAATCTTTTAGTAGATATTATGTATGCGTATGTGGATCCCCGAATCCGTTCGCAGTATAAATAGGGGGTCGCAATGAAAGAAAAAAAGATAAAGAATAAAAAACGCAGTCAATGGCTGGATGTTTGGTTTCGATTGCGTAGAAATAAGGCGGCGATGTTTGGTCTGTTCATTATTTTTATGCTGTTTTTCTGTGCCGTGTTTGCGAGTTTCATTACGCCGCAGGGTATTGATGAACAAGATCTTTCTAAGGCACTCATCAAGCCCAATGCGGAATTTTGGCTGGGAACCGACAACTTCGGCAGAGATATCTATAGTCGAATCGTTTACGGAGCTCGCGTTTCTTTGGTTGTCGGTTTTATTGCCGTATCGATTTCCATGGTTTTAGGTGGAGCATTAGGCGCTTTAGCGGGTTTTTTCGGCGGAAGAGTGGATAATATTATCATGCGTGCGATGGATATTCTACTCGCGATTCCTTCGATTCTGCTTGCGATATCGATTGTTTCCGCGCTGGGACCCGGATTGGTCAATATGATGATTGCGGTAGGAATTTCTTCCACACCGTCCTATGCCAGAATTGTGCGTGCATCCGTAATTACACTCAAAGATCAGGAGTTTGTTGAGGCGGCGAGAGCGGTAGGTACGAGCAATTTTAGGATTATAACCAAGCATATTATTCCGAATGCGCTCGCACCGATTATTGTGCAAGCGACTCTCGGGGTTGCGGGGGCAATCTTGTCTGCTGCCGGGCTCAGCTTTATCGGACTCGGGATTAAACAACCGACGCCTGAATGGGGTTCCATGCTTTCTGCAGCGCGCAACTATTATCGGGATTATCCGCATATGATGTTTCCCGGACTTGCGATTATGATTACGATTTTCGGTCTCAATCTTCTCGGGGACGGACTCCGTGATGCACTGGATCCAAAACTTAGAAACTAATCAGGAGGGGTTATGACACATTTATTAGAAATCAAAGGTCTGGATATTCAATACAATACCGAAGAAGGCGTTGTGCATGCCGTCAACAGGATGAATTTGGAGTTGAGTCGAGGAGAGACGCTCGGACTTGTCGGAGAAACCGGAGCAGGCAAGACAACAACCGCTCTTGGGATTATGCGTCTGGTGGCAAATCCGCCCGGGAAAATAGTAGGTGGAGAAATTCTTTATGATGGCCAGGATTTGCTTCAAGTATCCGAATCGGAGATGAGAAAAGTTCGAGGGAATAAGATTTCAATGATTTTTCAAGACCCGATGACTTCGCTCAATCCCGTGATGACGGTTGGGGAGCAGATTGCGGAAGTTATTTTGCTTCACCAAAAAGTCAATCGCTCCGAATCCATCAAGAAAGCGCAGGAGATGCTCGAAACCGTAGGGATACCGGCGGATCGTCACAGAGATTATCCCCACCAATTTTCAGGCGGAATGAAGCAGAGGGTGGTCATCGCGATAGCTTTGGCTTGTAATCCGCAATTATTGATTGCGGATGAGCCGACAACGGCATTGGATGTTACGATTCAGGCACAGGTGCTCTCCTTGATGAATAAATTGAAAAAAGAATTTGATACTTCCATGATTATGATAACCCATGACCTTGGAATTGTTGCGGAAGTTTGTGATAAAGTAGCGATTATGTATGCGGGTTCGGTGGTGGAATACACGAACAAAGAGAATTTATACACCAAGCCGATGCATCCTTATACCGTCGGTTTATTCAATTCGATTCCGGATTTGGATAATGATGAAGCAAGGCTCAAACCTATCAAGGGGCTAATGCCCGATCCGACGAATTTGCCGGAGGGCTGTCCTTTCCATCCGCGATGTCCGAAGGCGATGGATATTTGTAAACAACAAGAACCTGCAGAAACTTATGTTCAGACGAATCATATGGTGAAATGCTTTTTATATGAGCAGATAGTTGAGGTAAAAAATGGCAGAAAAATTATTGGAAGTTAAAAATGTAAAAAAATATTTCAAGACCAAAAAAGGACTTCTGCATGCAGTCGATGATGTGAGTTTTACCATCAACAAAGGAGAGACGCTCGGTGTGGTGGGTGAGTCCGGTTGCGGAAAATCGACAACGGGGCGTGTAGTATTACGACTGTTGGAAGCAACAGAGGGAGAGATTATTTTTGAATCGGAAAATATATTAAGTTATTCGAATGAAAAAATGCGTGAGATGAGAAAGCAGATGCAAATTGTGTTCCAAGACCCTTTTGCTTCGTTGAATCCTCGATTATCCGTTTCCGAAATTATTGCCGAGCCGCTGATTGTGCATAAGCAATACAGTAAAAACGGGGACATGCTTAAGCGAGTCAAAGAATTGATGGAAACGGTGGGATTGGCCGAGCGATTGGTAAATACCTATCCGCATGAGCTGGATGGAGGAAGAAGGCAGCGAATCGGAATTGCAAGAGCGCTTGCACTCAATCCGAAGTTTATTGTGCAGGATGAGCCGGTTTCGGCTTTGGATGTTTCGATTCAGGCGCAAATACTCAACCTGATGGCGGATTTACAGGATGAATTCGGTTTGACCTATATGTTTATTTCACATGATTTGAGCGTTGTCAAACATGTAAGCGACCATATCGCCGTTATGTATTTGGGAAAAATTGTTGAAATGACGGATTATAAGACTATTTTTGATAAGCCTTTGCATCCTTATACACAGGCCTTGCTTTCGGCGATTCCGGTTCCGAAACTTCATTCGACCGCGAATCGGATAATCTTGGAGGGGGATGTGCCTTCGCCGGTCAACCCGCCTGCGGGATGTCGTTTTTACGGACGCTGTCGCTATCGTCAATCCATTTGTCAGCAAGAAGAACCGATTTTGAAAGAAAGTGAAGCCGGGCATAAGGTGGCCTGTCATTTTGCCGGGCAAGTAGGATAATCCTGCAGCGAATCAAATGGTTTTAGATAAATCTTTGTTGATTTGAACAAAAAAGAGCGAAATTATTAACGGTGACTACGAATCCGGATGGATCCATCTAAAGATGCAATGGAGGTGCATGATGAACTTGGGCAGAAAAAATGACGAAGAATATTTAAGCAGCATGAAAGCGTATCAAGAAGAGCATGCATCTCAGAGCGATGAAGAAGAGAAAAGGAAACCGAGGCTGAATAAAAAACAAAGTGCTCGATTGATGAGCTTCGGCATCTTCAGCTTTATCCTCATGTTGTTTGTGGATATGGGATATCGGCAATTTCGATTTACCGATTCCCCTTGGCGGATTGTATTTTATATTTTATTTTTGATTTGTGCGGTCGGTGCAATTCAATTTCCGAGCGGACTTTATTATTATATCAAAAACATATTTTCGGATGTCCCGATGAATAAAATGGGAAGATAATTGCTTTTTTCGAATCGAAAGCGATAAAATAATGGAATACGGAATATTTGAAATGACAATGAGAAGTAATATATAAGGAAGGAATACAAAAATCCGAAATTGTAACACAATAATAGTGGAAAAGAAAACACAAAAAAAGAGTCTGAGGAGGACTCTTTTTAAGTTAGGCTAAGGATACTCTGTTATATGAACTCAGATTAGAGTTTTTCATATTATTTTAAAGAGATTAAAGCTGGTTGTCGTCGATGAGTTGTTCTGCAACCCAGCGTGCCACTTCACCGGTGATTTTGATACAATGCTGTTTACGCTCCGGACTCATAAAATTGTCGCCCGCCCATTGTCTCGTGATAACACGACAGCAAGTGGATTTGTATTCGTCTTTAATATAGTCATGAAGTCCCTTGGACACTTCAAACATTTTTTCGTGCATCGGCTCGCCTTCCACTCGTCCATAGACCATGCCCAGTGCCATTTGACCGCCGGAAACCGCTCCGCACAGACAGCCTGCTTTTCCCATCCCGATTGGGAAACCGGATGCCATTTTTACAACTTCTTTTGCAAAAGGCTCTTCCAAAGCCTCATTGATCGTTTGGACTACCGCTTCACTACAAAAATATGTACCTGAGCGAAACAATTCTTCAGCATGCTTTTGAATCTGGTCCAATTTTTCTTCTTTTGTCAGTTTATTATTCATACTTCCTCCGATTATATAATTATACATAGTCATTATATAAAAAATGTTTGAAGTTTGTCCAATTGAAAAAAGCTATTGTATTTATAAAAAATATCTATCATATAAACTCTCAAATGCTTTCCGATAAAGCAATCAGATATGATATAATAAGTAAACAATGTTTACTTTTGGAGGATGTATGATTAAAAAAACACCATTACCGATGGCGGGATTGATTTTAGGATTATTTGGACTGGGGAATTTACTGGCAAGTTATGGAGATTTGTATAAGATGATCTGTGGTGGAATCGGACTGATTTTATACATAATCTATGTGATGAAACTGTTCATAGACAGGGACAAGTTGTCGGAGGAGCTAAAAAATCCGATTGTGGCGACGGTGTTCGCGACATTCCCGATGGCAACGATGCTTTTGGCGGGCTATCTGGCACCGTTCTCCCAACGAATTGCCTTTTATCTTTGGATGTTTGCAGTCGTATTTCACGGATTGCTCATCATTTGGTTTGTCATGACGGTGGCGATAAAAAAAGATATCAAGACCGTGTTTCCGACATGGTTCATTATGTTTGTCGGCATTGTTGTCGCAAGTGTCACCGGAAAGATGTTTGGGATGGAAGCGGTTGCCCAGCGATGCTTTTGGTTCGGTCTTGTCTGCTATATTGTATTGATTCCAATTGTCTGCTATCGGGTATTTGTTGTAAAAAATATTCCGGAGCCCGCATGGGCGACCTTGGTGGTATTTACTGCGCCGGGCGGACTGCTTTTGGCAGGATATATGAATGCATTTGAGGAAAAAAACATGAGCATTCTGATTCCGTTGATGATTGTATCGGCGATTTTCTATGTTTTTGCGCTCAGTCAGTTGCCGAAGATTATGAAACTCAAATTTTATCCGAGCATATCGGCCATCACTTTCCCAACGGTCATTACGGCAATCGGTTTTAAGCTGAGCAATGCTTATTTCATCAAGACGGAGCGTGCGATTTCTTGGCTTGGACCTTTGGTAAAAGGAATGGAATTTGCGGCAGTTATATGTGTGGCTTTTGCGCTTGTCGGCTATGTTAAATTCCTGATGCAAACTCAGCCGCAACCGGCAATCACCTCACTGGAAAAACAAAAAGCTTCGAAGAAAAAATAATTTGATAGTATAGAAAGTGATTTACAAATCACTCGACGACGATTCGAAAGACAATTTCGAACGGATGATTTATGCAAGTAGGATTGCTTGTTACAAAAATGCGCAAGCAATTTGTTTCTCTTTTCTTTTCTTTATCCCCACGCAAGTGGGGAATTTTTTTGAATAATTTGCAGTCAAAAGCATTTTTGAAGAAATTTGATGAAATCAACTGAAAAGCATTGCAATAAAACGCGTTGTTTTGATAAAATAGGAAGGGGAAATGGAGATGGATAAAAAAACGAATAAAAAGTGAAATTCCCTATTGCTTTTTTTTAAAATCAGTTGTATGATTAGGAGAGTTAGTAGAGGCTAACCATCTAAAAATAAAATTTGGGAGGCAAAAATGAAAAGAAGTATCAAACTATTTTTAATGACGATTTTGTCCGTAGCAGTTCTTGCGGGTTGCACGAGCAAAACAGAAAATACAGGTGGAAATTCCGAAACGAAGCCCGGAGCGGATTCCGGAAAACTCAATATTGTTGCGACAACTACGATGCTCGCAGATTTAGCGAAAGAGCTCGGCGGGGATAAAGTCGAAGTGATCGGCCTGATGGGAGCGGGAATTGACCCGCATCTATATCAAGCGAGCGCAGGAGATGTGGAGCGTATGCAAAAGGCGGATGTGGTTGTATATAACGGATTGCATCTGGAAGGAAAGATGGGCGAGGTGTTTGAGCAACTCGCATCTCAAGACAAGACGGTTATCAGCATTGAAGAAGGTCTCGACCATGGTAAGCTTTTGGAGGCGGAAGACGAGCCGGGATTGCATGACCCGCATATCTGGTTTGATGTGATGATTTGGAAAGATGCCGCAAAATATTTAGCGGAAGAATTGTCCAAGGTGGATGCAGCCAATGCCGAACTTTACAAAACGAATTTGGAATCATACTCCAAAGAATTGGATGAACTGGACAGCTATATCAAAACTCGTGCTGCGGAAATTCCGAAAGAGAGCAGAGTGCTTGTGACAGCGCATGACGCATTCCGGTATTTCGGTAAAGCATACGATATTGAAGTACGAGGTCTGCAGGGAATCAGTACGGAGGCGGAAGCAGGAACGGCGGATGTAAGTGAGTTGGCGGACTTTATTGTGGATAAAAAAATCAAAGCAATTTTTGTGGAATCTTCGGTTCCGACAAAGACGGTCGAAGCTCTACAAGCTAGTGTAAAAGCGAAAGGCTTTGATGTTCAGATTGGCGGAGAATTGTATTCGGACTCCCTCGGTGATTCGGGTACAGATGCCGGAACCTATATCGGTACGCTCAAGGCGAATATCGACACGATTGTCGATGCGTTGAAATAGTAAAAGAAAAGGCAAAGCTCTCAGTCATTCTTTGGCTAGGCTTTGCTTTTTTTAGGAGGAAGTATGATGACGGAGTATGTTATTGAAGTGGAAGATTTGACGGTCGCCTATCATGAAAAACCGGTTCTCTGGGATATTGATTTGAATATTCCTAAAGGAAGTCTGATGGCGATTGTCGGACCCAACGGAGCTGGCAAGACCACCTTGCTCAAATCGATGTTGGGTCTGATTAAAACGGTCAGCGGAACGGTTCGCTTTCCGCTACAAAATGGAAAAGACATCAAAAATCAGGTCGCTTATGTTCCGCAGAGCAGCAGCGTGGATTGGGATTTTCCGTCGACTGCATTGGATGTCGTGCTGATGGGCTGTTATGGAAAGCTGGGCTGGATTCGCAGACCTCGAAAACAGGACCGCGAGCTGTCCAAAAAAATGCTGGAAAAAGTCGGCATGGAAGATTTTGCATCGAGACAGATCAGCCAATTGTCCGGCGGCCAGCAGCAGAGAGTTTTTTTGGCGAGAGCTTTAGCGCAGGAATCGGATATTTATTTCATGGATGAGCCGTTCAAAGGGGTGGATGCGCAAACGGAGAAGACGATTGTGCAGCTATTAAAGGAATTGCAGGAGCAAGGGAAAACGGTGGTGGTCGTTCATCACGATTTGGAAACGGTCAAAGAATATTTTGATCATGTGACCCTTATCAATCTGCAGGTTATTGCGAGCGGCAAGGTGGAGGATGTATTCACCGATGAAAATTTGCAAAAGGCTTATCACAGCACATCCTCTTTGTTGAAAAAAGAGGTGTAAGATGGACAAGATAGCTTTACTTTTAAGCGACTATACCTTTCGGGTCGTGGCGCTCGGCTCCTGTTTGCTCGGAGTTATCAGCGGCGTGCTCGGATGTTTTGCCGTACTCAGAAAACAGAGTTTGTTGGGTGACGGCATTTCGCATTCGGCTTTGCCCGGCATTGTGTTCGCTTTTTTGTTGATTGGCAGTAAAAAAACCGAGGCGCTACTTTTCGGCGCCTTGCTTTCGGGACTTTTGGCGATGCTTTTTATCGTCGGAATCGTACGACACAGTCGAATCAAATTTGATGCCGCGATGGCATTGATGATGTCGGTGTTCTTTGGATTGGGTCTGGTTTTGTTGACCTATGTGCAAAAATTGCCGAATTCGAATCAAGCCGGCTTGAGTCGTTTTATATTCGGACAGGCATCGACTTTGCTCAAACGCGATATCTATATTATGATGATATGCGGACTTATTCTCTTGTTTTTGGTATTTTTATTTTGGAAGGAATTTAAGGTCTTTACCTTTGACCCGGATTTTGCTCAAAGTTTAGGATTTTCGGTTCAGAAACTCAATTTGCTTCTGTCCTTCATGATTGTGCTTGCCATCATCATCGGTTTGCAGACGGTCGGCGTTATTCTGATGAGCGCGATGCTCATCACACCGGCGGTTTCGGCGAGACAATGGACGGATAAGCTGTGGGTGATGGTATTGTTGTCTGCGGTTTTCGGAGGATTTGCGGGTGTGAGCGGAACGATTGCCAGCTCGCTCATCACCAAATTGCCGACGGGACCGGCAATCGTCGTTTCCATAAGCATCATCGTGCTCGTAAGCATTTTATTTGCACCGAGACGGGGAATTTTATACCGCATGAGCGTGCGACGCAAAAATAAATCGCTTATGGAAGGGAGGATGTCATGACAACACAAATGGAAATACAACTTATTGCCGTCATCGTTGCAATTGCCTGCGCGTTGCCCGGTGTGTTTTTGGTGTTGACAAAAAAGACGATGATGTCCGACTCCATTACGCACACGATTTTGCTCGGCATTGTCATTGCGTTCTTTATAACACATGATTTGACTTCTCCGCTTTTAATTATCGGGGCGACATTGATGGGCGTGTTGACGGTTTGGTTGACCGAAGCATTATCGAGAACGAATCTGTTGGCGGAGGATGCCTCCATCGGAGTCGTGTTTCCGTTCCTGTTTTCGATTGCGATTATTTTGATTTCTAAATATGCCGGTGCGGTTCACTTGGATACCGATTCGGTACTGCTCGGGGAGCTGACCTTTGCACCTTTTGCGCGTATGAAGGTGGCGGGAGTCGATATTGGAGCCAAGGCGATTTATACAACGGGATTTTTGCTGATTCTCAATGTGCTTGCCACTTGGATTTTTTTCAAAGAACTGAAGATAACGACCTTTGACCCTCTACTTGCCGCTGCATTGGGATTTTCTCCGGCAATCGTGCATTACGGATTGATGACCATTGTTTCGGTAACGGCGGTAGGATCTTTTCAAGCGGTCGGCTCGATTTTAGTGGTTGCCTTCATGGTCGGCCCGCCGGTGACGGCATATCTTTTGACCGATGATTTGAAAAAAATGCTTTGGCTTTCCGCGTTTTTTGCAACAATCAATGCATTGATGGGATATCAGGTCGCTCGATATTTTGATGTGTCGATTGCGGGCTGTATGGCGATTATGACGGGAGTAAGCTTCTTTATGGTCTTTGTGTTTGGCAAAGAGCGGGGCTTGATTACGGTTCTGCAAAGACGAAGAAAGCAGCGATTCGATTTTGCGAAATCGACGATTCTGTTTCACCTCAGTCACCACGAAGGACAGCTTGAGGAACAGGATGAATCCTGCTGTTATACGATTCAGGACCACATGCATTGGGATGTCAAATTTACCAATGAAATTGTAAAAGCGCTGGAAAAAGAAAATGCGATTGTAGTGGTCGGCGACTGTATCAAATTGACGGATTACGGACGCAAAAAGAGTCGGGAAGAATACGAAAAGTTACTTGGACTGGAGTTTGCATAATTTAGAGTAAAAAGCCCGGTAAATTGCTAACAGATGCGATTCGCCAGGCTTTTTAATTGCGTAGATTGGTTTTTCGGATTGAAATTTGCTACGATTTTTTGCTTATTCAATATCTCCACCGGAGATTCCCCAAATAATATATTTTTTGAAAAGGACGGCGAGCAATACGGGTGGAACCATCGCGAGGATGCCTGCCGCTGCGGTGATGCCGTAACGAATACTGTCCTTGGACACAAATTCCGAAACCGCAATCGATATCGGTTTGGAAAGCTGGGTAGATGCCAAGATGAGTGGTACTTGAAATTGATTCCAAGACATGATGAACAAAATCAAAAACAGTGAAAAAATCATCGTTTTTGAGAGCGGCAATATAATATGAAAGAACACCTGCAGATGACTCGCTCCATCCATAAAGCCGGCCTCTTCAATCTCGCTCGGAATATTTTCAAAATGAATCGATAACAGCCAGGTGCCCAAAGGCAGAAAAGCGGTTACATAGATGATGCTTATCCAAAAAACATTGTTCAGCAATTTGAAGCTTGAAAAAATTTTATATAATGGCGTGATGGTCATGAAAACGGGAATCGCCATAGTAAAAATCAATGACTTTTTGATAAAATCTCTGCTAAGATTAAGTCCATAGAATCGAAATTCAACTGCTCTTCAAAAAGTTAAAAAAAGCGCTCTTCAAAAGAGCGGCTTTCTAAGGATAATATTCAATCTTAATCGTCATTCCCGGCAACGAAACTCCGGGACTGCGTGTAATCGGACAGATTTGATCTTCGGTCAGCCCGATGGTTTCTCCGTCATGAAGCGTGACATCATATTCGATGACATAGCTTGCCAATGTGGAAATAAAATCATATAAATCCGCCGGCTCCAAATTCGTGTCCAACACTTCCATTTCATCTTTATCAAAGGCATTCATTCCGTAGGTGTATGCGCTCACACCGTTTTCATTTTGATAAAGCCCGAACCAAATCAGATTATAAATCGGAAAAAGGTCCTGCTTCATCATATCCGCATAATGTATATAGATAGTCGGCTCAAAAACCGTACCGCTGGAATAGATTCCAAGGATATTGTCCGCCTGACAACAAGTTGAAATAAGCTTCACCAATAATTTTGCACGCTCCAAATACGAGCCTTCGCCTAATACGGCAACCATGATATGCGCATTGTGCTGCGCCGTTGTTTCTACGGCATTCTCCCACATAAAATTATTTTGCGCATTCTGCTCCGCCTCGCCGTCCGGAATCGGCGCGGGAATCAAGCTGATGGCAGCCGTCATGTCATCGACGGAAAAAACGAGTGACTGCTTTAATTCGTCATCGTCCTTGTCATCATCACATTGAATTCCCCAATTGTGCAAAAGATTGTATCGAAAATTTTCACGATTCCATCTTGCATCCGAAAGCAAAACAAAGCCGACAAAAGCACCTCTCGGATGGCTCTCCCCCTCTATATTTTCATCTTTAATCAGTTCTTCCAAAGATTTCTCATGTTCTTCTTTTTTCTTCAAAAAATCGATAATGCTCATGCTAATCCTCCTTTGCAACATTATACCATACAATCGCTGAAACGAAATAGAAAGTCGTCGGCAAACGAAATGGAAATCGAAGAATCGGATTTTGAAAACAAATTTACGATTCATTTTTTAAAATAGGAATCTAAAAATTAAAAGCAAAATGCGATTTTGATTTTAGTGATAGAATCGGCAAAAAGAGCAATTCGATTCTATATTTACATTGTCCTTCGTTGCAATATATGCTATAACTTTTATAACAAAGCTTGAAGGAGGTTTTATGCGAGACCAGACGATGGATTTTTATGATATTTCCGCGAAGGATTGGGCAAAGGACAGTGAATTCGATGAGACGTTGGCTCCGGTTTTGAAAGATTTCTTATCAGATTTGCCCAAGGGAAGCAAATTGCTCGATATCGGTTGCGGAACGGGTTATGGTCAAAGCGAATAGCAAGCTTCGGTTATGAGGTGACGGCTTTTGATTTCAGCAGCGAGTCGATTGTTATTGCAAAAGCACATTCTCCACAGATTCGATTTTTTGTCCATGATGTGCGCGAGTCGTTGGGCGATGTTCTTGACGAAAAATTTGATGCGGCGGTCGCGATTGCGTTGATTATCCATTTGGATGAGCAGGCGCTTGCTCTCTTTTTCGAAAATATCGCATAGGTTTTAAAATCAAACGCAAAGCTTTTGCTCGTTTATCAGCATGGGAAAGGTGAAGACAAAAAACTTAGTTTGAGAAATTACAAAGGCAAGGATTATCGGCGTCCGACCTATCGCTATGAATTGGAAGACATTCTGTCAAAAAGTTAAAATCAATTCAAGCTGTTTAAGGAACTTTCGCCGGATGGTAACTGGCACAATATTATCCTCGAAAGAATGTAATCAAAATTCGATAAAATACCTTTGATAGAAAGTCTTATTAAAAACTTTCGATAAAAAAGCAAGTTAAAAGCATTTATAAAGAAGTGAAGCAAAAATCCATGCAAAAAATGACCTCCGTTCTGGGGTCATTTTTGATTCGAAATTTATTTTTCAGCCTGAGAATCTTGCCTTTGCTTTTTCATTTTCTCTGCAATTTCAGGACCGAGTATATCCAAGATGGCATTCCAACAAGTTTCCTTATTCGGGTATTCACCGACAAGCAATGTGTAATCGGGTTCGTCTTTCAGGTGATATCTTCCGATGCAATCGTCTTGCTCTCCTGAAAGGTGGAAAGATTCATCCGATTCCTCGCGAATGATTTTCGTTTTTTCGGAATCATCCGTATGGTTGACGAATATTGTATAGGCTTTCGCAACCTGTCCCGAGAATATCGTATCCGGCTCGGACAGAGGAAATTGGAATTCCCAACCGCATTCTTGCTGCGCTTTAATCATATTTTGAATTTGTGAAAGGTCGAATTCGGTGCTGGCGTTGTCGATGCCACCGGTAAGAATGACGAAGAGAACTTTTTCATCCGGATTGTTTTGAGTACTTTGTTCTTCCTTTGTTTTGAGAATGATATTTCCGATGGAATCAAGCAATGCACTTTTGCCGCCTGTCCAATATTCGCAATCGCTTATCGGGTTGATTTCGTCGATTGCCATTTTGTTGTGGAGCAGCTCACATTTGTGGTTGCACAACAAGGTTGTAACCGTCACATTTTCGGATTGTCGCTTTTGCTCTTCGATCATTGTGTTGAAGATTCGAATGGTTTCGGATTCGATTTTTCCCATTGCTTGACTTCGGTCCAAGATGAAGATAATTTTTTTCGATTCATTTTTCATAGCATTCTCCTTCGAGTTTCAGATTGAATTTCTTTTACGAACTCAATATACCCGAAAAAAAGCGAATTTCGTCGCTTCAAAAGCGACATTTAACTGCCGAGCATATTTTCTCCGAAAGTGAAGAGTGCGCGATTGATTTCAAAAACATCATAATATCTTTTTTCAATATAATATCGAATGATGAGGTCGAATCGACTGCTGTCGGAAAAAGCAAATCCTGCTTTCATCAACAGATTTTCCGTTTCCTGCAAATCCAATTTTAATGCGATGGCAAAAGCGATGGCAGTTGTTTTGCTCGGCTTGTAATGCTTGTTGCTGCGAATTTTTGAAAAGAGTCGCCGGTCGACATTAGCTTTTTTGTATGCCTCGGCATCGCTCATCCCTTTTTCGTCAATCAGTCGTAGGAGCATCTGTGAAAAAGTTTCGTCCAACGAGCTCACTGCCTCATTCAGGTTCTGTGGAGTCTTCGGTGTTTTTTCCCTGAATTTCGAATCCGAATCTTCCGTGCCGAGGATGTTTTCCTTTATATAATCCCCGCTGTTTTGTCGCTTGCGTTTATCCTCATAGTAATCGGTGATATATCCGGTAACTTCCTGATATGAATCGGCGGATAGTGAGGAGCGGTTGTAAATCACGAGATAAACCGTCATATCATAGTACAGCAAAAATTTTGCGATGCTTGAGATGGCGACCGACAATGCTTTTTCAACCGGATAGCCGTAAGCGCCTGCGGAAATCAGCGGAAAAGCGATGCTTTGCAAATGATGCTCTTTGGCAAGCAGTAGTGAATTTTTGTATGCATTTCTGAGTAATATTTCTTCATTATTATTTCCGCCCTGCCAAATCGGACCGACGGTGTGAATCACATAACGCGCGGGAAGATTATAGCCTTTGGTAATTTTGGCTTCTCCAACCGGGCAGCCGCCAAGCGTTTTGCATTCTTCAAGCAACTGCGGACCTGCCGCACGATGAATGGCACCGTCCACTCCGCCGCCGCCCAACAAGGATGAGTTTGCCGCATTGACGATAGCATCCACGCTGATTTTTGTAATATCGTTTTGAATAATTTCAAGTGGCATAAGCATTCCTCATTTCATTTTATTATTGATTTTCATTATAGCACAAAGAATTGTTTTGTTTGTGTAGAAAGGAACAAAAACCGTTAAATAATTTTATTACAACACAAAAGTGATAAATGATATAAATAAAAAAATGTAGCATACAAGGATAATCGGTATGACATTTTGATACGAAATTTCAAATCATATTGAACAAATCCGTTGTTTATGTTACACTAATTGTGCAAAAATTTGAAGTTGAAAAGGGGAAACGGGTGAGAATCCCGTACGGTGCCGCCACTGTGATGAGCTTTGCTCTAAGTCAGATTACCTTACGCACAACCACGCTCTACGGGTCATAGAGATGGATTGTTCCATCCTATGGGATGGATTTTTTTTGACCGAATTTTAGTAAAGGAGCATTTTATGAGAAGAAATGTAAAAAAGTGGATTGCTTTTTCATTATCAGCGATGCTGACGCTGACAGCTTGTGGAACCAAGCCGGAGAGTGGAGATACAACAACCAAAGAGCCGGCTGAAAAAACGGAAACCACACCGGGTATCGAGCGATTGGTGAACAAGGAAGAATTCGTAATTGCGACGGAAATCTATGATGAGAGCTTTGACCCATGCGCAGGATGGGGAAGTTATGCGGAGCCGCTCTTCCATAGCAAGCTGATGAAAGTGGTGGATACGACGCTGGAAAAAGATTTGGCGACGGATTACAAAATCAGCGAGGACGGTTTGACTTGGACCTTTACGATTCGAGACGATGTCAAATTCCATGATGGCGAAAAGCTGACTGCGAAAGATATCGCTTTTACCTACAACAATGCCAAAGCGTTGGCAAGCAGTGTGGATTTAACTACGATGAAAGAAGCGGTGGCAGTCGACGATACGACCGTGGAATTTAAAATGAACACACCGTATTCGGCATTCTTATATAATGCAGCATCGCTTGGAATCGTTCCGGAGCATGCCTATGGCGATTCCGCATCGTACAGCAAGAATCCAATCGGCTCCGGGCCGCTTAAATTTGTTCAGTACGATGAGGGCGAGCAGCTGATTATGGAAAGAAACGATGATTACTACGGGAAAAAGGCGAATTTCAAAAAATTTGTCGTGGCGATTATGAATCCGGAAGCGGCTTATGCGGCAGCGCAAGCGGGAACGGTTGATTTGGCAATCAGCAATCAAGCGTTGGCTGCAAACAAGTTGGAAGGATTCAATCTCAAAGTGCTTGACAGCTATGATTATCGCGTAATTTCATTTCCGACCGAAAAATCCGGTGGAAAAACTGCGCAAGGCGACCCGAAAGGAAATGATGTGACATCCGATGTAGCGATTCGTCGCGCATTATCTCTTGGAATGAAGCGCTCCAACATCGTTGATAATGCGTTGGCAGGCTATGGAGAAGTTACTTTTGATTTGTTCGCTAAATTCCCTTGGGGATTGGGCGATGATACAAAATCACTCAAAGACGGTGATGTAGAAGGTGCTAAAAAGATTCTTGACGAAGCGGGCTGGGTAGTAGGCAGCGACGGAATTCGTGAGAAGAATGGTGTCAAAGCTGAATTCGAATTGATGTATGGTGCATCGGCGCTTGAGCGTCAGGCGATTGCGCTAGGATTTGCGGAAGAAGCAAAAGCTTTGGGCATCAATGTGAAGCCGGTTGGATTGGACTGGTCTGAAATTGAAAAGAAAGCAAAGGTCAATCCGATGGTGCTTGGCGGCGGACAATACAATCCGATGAATATTTCGAGACTTTACAGCAGCAAATATGCCAATGAGTCAGGATGGTCGAATGTTGCGGGTTACAGTAATCCGAAGACCGATGAATATATGCAGAAGGCGATTACTTCGTTGACGGAAGAAGAAGCGAACGGCTACTGGAAAAAAGTGCTTTGGGACGGAGAATTCGGACCGAGTGCAATGGGCGATACCGTTTATATCCCGGTATGCTTTATCAAACAAATGTATTTTGTCCGAGACGGTGTCGATGTAGGAAGAGATGTCATTCTTCCGCATGACCATGGTCCGGCGATTATGAGCGATATCGTCAACTGGGATTACAATGCTTAATGTGAAGAGCAAATAAATAGTTTTTTTCATAACTCGCTTGGCGAGCTCCGACAATAGTCGCCAGGTTTACGGTGAATGAATATTGCACAAAACCTCAGGGGCAATATTTGTTCACCTCCTCCCATTTTATCGGGAAAAATAGGAAACGAAATGTAGTTTTTGAAAGGAAGTCTTATGAAAAAGTTTCAAAAGTTTTGTGCTTTTGTCTTGGCATCGCTCATGATGTTGACCGCGTGCTCGGGAAAGAGTGAGCAGGGCGAAGTGACACAAAATCCGAAGGAAGATATGTCCCAAAAACCGAGCATTGAGCGCTTGGCAAATAAAGAAGAATTTATTTTTGCATGCAAAGTGTTTGACGGAAATTTTGACCCATGCACGGGCTGGGGACAGTACGGCACGCCGCTTATGCACAGCAAATTGATGAATATCAACAGCACATCGTTGGAAAAAGATTTGGCAACGGATTATAAAATCAGCGAAGACGGGCTGACTTGGACTTTTACGATTCGAGATGATGTCAAATTTCACGATGGCGAAAAATTAACTGCAAAAGATGTGGCATTTACTTTCAACAACACGAAAGAAATCGGCGGGAAAGTGGATTTAACGACGATGGATAAGGCGGTGGCAATTGATGATACAACCGTTGAATTCAAAATGAATACACCTTTCTCTTCCTTTTTATATAATACAGCGGCATTGGGTATCGTACCGGAGCATGCCTATGGCGATTCCGCATCGTACAACAAGAATCCAATCGGCTCCGGCCCGCTCAAATTTATTCAGTATGACGAAGGTCAGCAGCTGATTATGGAGCGTAACGACGATTACTATGGAGAAAAATCCAATTTCAAAAAAGTAGTTATGCTGATGATGGATTCGGATGCGGCATTCGCAGCAATCAAGGCGGGTAATGTGGATTTGGCGATTACCAATCAGGCATTGGCTCAGAGCGCTGTAGAAGGATATTCGGTTAAAGAATTTGAAACCTATGACTATCGTGTGATTTCCTTCCCGGATACCAAGCCGGGCGGAAAAACGGAGCAGGGCGACCCGATGGGAAATGCAGTGACATCGGATGTTGCGATTCGTAAAGCTCTGTCGGTTGGAATCGATCGAAAGAATATGGTGGAAAATGTGCTCAACGGTTATGGCGAGCCGACCTTTGATGTGTTCAGCAAATTCCCTTGGGGCTTGGGTGAAGAAGTAAAATCGCTCAAGGATAACGACAAGGAAGCGGCTAAGAAAATTCTTGATGAGGCGGGCTGGAAACTCAACAGCGAAGGTATTCGGGAGAAAGACGGTGTCAAAGCGGAATTTGATTTGATGTATGGTGTCACCGCTTTGGACAGACAGGCCATCGCCCTATCTTTTGCAGAAGAGGCGAAGGAGCTTGGAATTATTGTTACGCCGAAGGGATTGGATTGGAGCGAAATCGAAAAAAATGCAAAAACTCAGCCGATGGTACTTGGCGGCGGTCAGTACAATCCGATGAATATTTCCAGATTGTTCAGCAGCAAATATGCAAATCAAACCGGTTGGGCGAATGTAGTCGGATATAACAATCCGAAAACGGATGAATATATGCAAAAAGCGATTGAGTCCATCGATGAAAAAACGGCAAATGAATATTGGAAAAAAGCACTTTGGGACGGAGAATTCGGACCGAGTGCAATGGGTGACAATGTATATATTCCGGTGTGCTATCTGAAACATCTGTTCTTTGTTCGTGACGGAGTGAGTCTCGGTGCGGACATCATATTGCCGCATGACCACGGTCCCGGCGTAATGGGCGATGTGGTTCACTGGGATTACAATGAAAAATAATTTCCTTTTATAATTTTGGACAATATCGGGAATGGGTGAGGCTCATTCCTGATTGTAAAAGAAGGAGCTCAATTGAACAGTACAGTAAAATATATACTAAAAACGGTCGCCAAAGCATTTTCGCTGATTATCGCATTGTCCATTTTGACCTTTGTGCTGGCGGAGCTTTCGCCGATTGATCCGGTCAAAGCCTATGTAGGTGCGGAAAGTTTGACCAGTCCCGAGCAGATGGAATTGATTGCGGAAAAATGGGGACTCAATGCCCCGCCGACCACCAGATATTTTAAATGGATTACGGAAATGGCCAAAGGGAATATGGGCGATTCGCTGAATTTTCAAAGACCCGTTGCGGATGTTGTGTTTACAAATATCGGAAATTCCTTTCTTCTGATGTTCATTTCATGGATTCTGTCTGGCATCTTCGGATTCTTTTTGGGAATTTTGTCGGCGGCATTCCGCGACAGATGGCCGGATAAGATTATCCGAACTTATTGCTATTTGCTCTCATCCACACCGACTTTTTGGGTAGGGATATTGTTGTTGCTCTTGTTTACGGTGAAATACCCGATTTTTCCGAACGGTTTTTCAGCGCCGATGGGAAAAATCACGGCAGATGTGACTTTCGCGGACAAAATCCGTCATTTGATTTTGCCGGCGCTGACATTGAGTCTGATCGGTGTATCGAGTGGAGCGCTTCATACGAGAGAGAAAATGATAGATGTTTGGAACAGCGATTATGCACTTTTTGCAAAAGCGCGAGGCGAAAGCAGATTTTCGATTATCAAAAATCACGGAATCCGAAACATTTTGCTTCCGGCGGTAACGATTCAGTTTGCATCCATCAGCGAGCTTTTCGGAGGCTCGGTGCTGGCGGAAAATGTCTTTTCTTATCGTGGATTGGGAAGTGTAACCGTCCTTGCGGGAACCAAGGGCGACTTACCGCTGCTGTTGGGTATCACGATGGTAACGGGTACGATTGTGTTTGTCGGAAATATGATTGCAAATCTGCTCTATCCGGTCATTGACCCGAGAATCAAGGAGGCGAAGTATGTCGAAGAATAATCCAGCCGCTGTAAAAAAAGCGGGCGTCAACCTTCGCACCAAAACAATCATTATAATTTGTATATGTACGATTTTTTTGTTGGCTATCGTGTTGATGGGGCTTTTTATCAATGAAAGCCATTATGGTGTCGATTTTACGCAAAAAAATTTGCCGCCGTCATTCGAGCATTTGTTCGGAACGGACTGGCTTGGTCGGGATATGTTTTTCCGCTCTATTAAAGGGATGACGACCAGTATTCAAATCGGTTTGATTGCCTCCCTCGTCAGTTCGGTGATTGCCATCGTGCTCGGAACTTTGGCGGCGACCGCGGGGAAAAGAGTGGATTCTCTGATTTTGTGGTTTGTCGATTTGTTTCAGGGAAAACCGCATCTCGTATTCCTGATGTTTGTTTCGATTTTAGTGGGAAAAGGCGTGAAAGGGATACTGATCGGCGTGGCGATAACGCATTGGACCGGCTTGACAAGAATCGTGCGAGCTGAAATTTTGTCACTCAAGACCAATCAATACATCCTTCAGGCGAGAAAGCTGGGCCAGAGTCCTTGGGGCATAGCGACCAAGCATATATTGCCTCATATATTGCCTCATTTCTTTGTAGGCTTGTTACTTTTGTTTCCACATGCGATTTTGCATGAATCCTCGTTGACCTTCTTAGGCTTCGGAATCCCGCCGGAGCAACCGGCAATCGGTGTAATTTTGTCAGAGTCGATGCGATCTATTATTTTGGGGATGTGGTGGTTGGCGGTGTTTCCGGGAGCGCTTTTGCTGTCGGTGGTATTGCTATTTGACGGGATTGGTAACAATCTAAAAAAACTGATTGACCCGAAAACAGGACAGGAGTAGCGATGTTAGAAGTAAAGAACTTGAGCGTGTCGTTCAAAATGTATGACCGAATGCTCAATCGGATTATAAAAAAAGCGGTGCATGACATCAGTATGGATGTGCGTGCAGGAGAAATTCATGCGGTGGTCGGCTCATCGGGAAGCGGGAAGAGTCTGCTCGCTCATGCGGTGCTGGATATTTTGCCGCAAAATTCCATAATGGGCGGCGAAATTTTTTATCAAGGAGAGCGAATCACCCAAAAGAATATCCGCAAATTACGCGGAAAAGACATTACGCTGATTCCGCAATCCATCTCTTACTTGGACCCGCTGATGAAGACGAATCGGCAAATTTTCGGAAAGTATTATGATAAGGCGAAACAGGAGAGTCTCTTTGAAAGTTTTAATCTCAAAGTGGCGGATGGAGACAAATATCCTTTTCAGCTATCGGGCGGAATGGCGCGACGCGCATTGATTTTGACATCGCTGGTTGCGGATTCCAAATTGGTGATTGCCGATGAGCCGACTCCGGGTCTTAATCCGCAACTTGCCGGCGAGATTTTGTCGGTCTTTCGTACGATGGCGGATGAGGGTAGAGGAATACTGTTGATTACCCATGATGTTGATTTGGTATGCGAAGTGGCGGATCGGATTTCAATTTTTTACGGCGGAACCATATTGGAGACGGCGAATGTAAAAGACTTTCTGCAAGGCGATGTCAAACATCCTTACACCAAAGCATTGTGGAATGCCTTGCCTCAAAATAATTTTGAAGCGATGGATATATCCGAGCTGCTCAGAATTTGCAGGGAGCAAGGATATCCGCTGCCGGAGCATGATAATATTTTTGAGTAAGAAAGGGAAATTATGCTTGAAGCAAAAAATATCAGTTTTTCCTATACGGAGAATCATAAGATTTTAGAAAATATTTCCATGAGCTTTTCCACCAATGAAATCGTTGGGTTAATCGGGCCGTCGGGTTGTGGAAAATCCACTTTTTCAAAAATTCTAGCCGGCTACATCATACCGCAGGCGGGCGAAGTTTTATTCGACGGACAAAAACTGCCGCGACGAGGATATTGTCCGGTGCAGCTTATCTATCAGCATCCGGAAAAGGCGGTCAATCCGAAGTGGAAGATGAAACAGGTGCTTGCGGAAGGTTGGGATATTGACAACGAAACCTTGTCAGCGCTCGGTATTCGTGGAGAATGGTTGTCGCGTTGGCCGAATGAATTGTCCGGTGGAGAGCTTCAGCGTTTTTGTATCGCAAGAGCATTGGGGCCGAAAACCAAATTTATTATTGCCGATGAGATGACGACGATGCTCGATGCGATTACGCAGGCGTCGATTTGGAAAGTCATCGTGGAGCAATGTCGGGAGCGTAATATCGGACTGCTTGCCGTTACGCACAATCATGCGTTGGCGGATAGAATATGCGACCGCATCATTAAATTTGAAGAGCTGGCTCTCGGATGTGAGATTTGTTAGAAAGAGGGCTTAGGCGAACTGCTTAAGCCTTTCTGTTTTCGTAAAAACTTTTTTCGTGAGAACTTTCTCCAATAGGAAAAATTATAGATGCCAAAAGGAATGACAGCTTTTTGGTTTAATTGACAGAAAACAGTTTTTTTGTTACAATAAGAGCACGAGAAATCTGAGCTCAAAGTAATGTCTGAGAGTAAAGTGCCTAGTGAATCCGACATTTTGAGACTTATGAGATAATGACAGCTTTGGTGATTCCTAAAATCTTTTGTTTGAGCAGGTTTTCCTGCTTTTTTTATTGTTTGAGAAAGGTAAGCATGATGGAAAACAGAATAGCGATTATCGGAATTTTTGTTGAAGATACCTCCCAAGCAGGAGCAATCAATAATATTTTGCATGAGTACAGCGAGCATATTATCGGTCGGATGGGGTTGCCGTACAAGCAAAAGAATATCGGAGTCATCAGCATTATCGTCGATGCGCCGAATGATATCATCAGTGCACTTTCCGGGAAAATCGGGGCAATCACAGATGTTCATTGTAAGACTATGTATGCAAAAGAGCAATGTAAATAAAAAGAGGCGGCTTTTAATTAAAAAATCATAGCGGCAAAGAATTTTCAGGAAGGTTATGAGAATGGAGAACAACCAAGTGGATTTATTTCTGCACAAATATCATCGGGGTGGGGCGGATGCTTTGAAAAAAGAAGATTTGGCATCCGTATTGGCATTGGATGATTTTTCGGCAATCTATGAATTGGCGGATGAAATTCGGCAAAAAAATTTCGGGAATATCATTGACATTCGTGCGATTTTGGAGTTCTCCAACTTTTGTCGTCGAGCATGTCGGTACTGTGGTCTGAATCGTGAAAATCGCTCGGTCGTGCGCTATCGAATGAGCATTGACGAGATTGTGGAAGTCTCCGTTGCGGCAGTGGAAGCAGGGTATAAGACCATTGTTTTGCAATCGGGAGAGGACCCTTTTTATACGGTTGACATGCTATGCGAGATGGTTCAAAAAATCAAGGCGCGATGTCGGGTTTTTATTACTTTGAGTTGCGGAGAACGGAATTTGACGGATTATGACCGATTGTTTGAATGCGGAGCCGACCGGTACTTACTGAAACATGAAACGGCGGATAAAGAAATTTATGCGGAGCTGCATCCCTGCGGAACACTCAACAATCGGGTGGATTGTCTGCGTCGAATCAAACAGGCAGGCTATGAAACGGGCAGCGGATTTATGATTGGCCTGCCGAATCAGGATTTGGAAACTATCGCGCAGGATGTGCTGCTCCTAAAAGAATTGGATTGCGATATGGCGGGAATCGGTCCCTTCATTCCAAGTCCGGATACGGATTTGCGAGACCAACCCTCAGGCAGTACCGAGCTTACCAAAAGAGCGGTGGCGCTGGCGAGAATTCTTTTGCCCAAAGCCAATTTGCCGGCAACGACATCGCTCGGTGTGTTGGACAACTCGGAGAAGAATTCGGTATTCTCCTGCGGTGCCAATGTTATTATGCGCAAGGTAACGCCGCAGAAATACGAGCAATTTTATAGTATTTATCCCAGCGACATCAAGGTGGATAATATAAAGGAAGAAAGAGAAAAATTGGAGGACATGATTCGCGGATTGGGGAGGGTGCCCCGATAGAGTGCTCATGGCATCAAAAATTTTGTGAGTGGTGCTGTTTGGCAATGTTCGCCACTGAGCCGGCTTTGAAAAAAATCGAATTTGCGCGTCGCAATTTTCGCCCGTCCGAAAAGAAACCTCCTGTTTCATCGGACTTCAATCCGCATCGTGCGGATTGAGCTGAAAATTGAAGTCCTTGCGCATTGGGATTTTTTACTCAAAGCGCGTCAAAAGTTGCTTGCCGTTGCCAAACAGCAAAAAAATTATAGAGCCCTTCGCTAAAGAGAAATATTAAGGAAAGAATTCCTACGGAATTCTAAATTGGAATATGAAAAGCGAAGGAAAAATTACAAAAGTATGGTTTTGTAAGGGGTTGATATCATCGGAGTAGGTGGGAGTTTTGGAAGGAGTAGGTTATGTATAATCCAAAATCAAAAGTTGCAACGGAATTTATAAACGACGAAGAGATTTTGGCAACATTGGAGTATGCCAAGAAGAATAAAGACAATAGCACATTGGTTGCCGAAATTATAGAAAAAGCAAAAGCAATGAGTGGGTTGACGCATCGCGAAGCGCTCGTTTTACTTGAAAATGAGGATGAGCAGGTTTGGCATGAGATTTTTGCGCTTGCAAAAGCGATTAAGGAAAGAATTTACGGAAAAAGAATTGTAATGTTTGCGCCACTGTATCTCTCCAATTACTGCGTCAACGGTTGTACCTATTGTCCATATCATTTTAAGAATAAACATATCAAGCGAAAAAAATTATCGCAGGAAGAAATTAAGCAGGAAGTGATAGCCTTGCAAGATATGGGGCATAAGAGACTCGCTTTGGAAGCGGGTGAGCATCCGGAGTATTCGCCGATCGAATATATTTTGGAAAGCATTCAGACGATTTACAGCATCCATCACAAAAACGGAGAAATTCGTCGCGTAAATGTAAATATTGCAGCAACGACGGTGGAAGATTACAAGAAACTCAAGGATGCCGGCATCGGAACCTATATTTTATTTCAGGAAACTTATCACAAGCCGACTTATGAACTGTTGCATCCAAGCGGACCGAAGCATAATTATGCCTATCACACCGAGGCGATGGACAGGGCGATGGAAGCGGGCATCGATGATGTAGGTATCGGCGTATTGTTCGGGCTGTATGAATATCGATATGATTTTGTAGGTCTGCTCATGCATGCCGAGCATCTGGAAGAAGTTTTCGGCGTCGGACCGCATACGATTTCGGTACCGAGAATACGACCGGCGGATGATATAGATGTGGAAGAGTTTGAAAATGCGATTCCGGATGATTTGTTCAAAAAAATCGTGGCACTCATTCGAATCGTCGCACCTTATACAGGCATTATCATTTCGACGAGGGAGAGTCAACGCTCTCGTGAAGAAGTGCTCGAAATCGGTGTGTCTCAAATATCGGGCGGCTCTTCAACCTCTGTTGGCGGATATGTCGAAAAGGAAAGCGCCGACGAAAGCTCCGCACAATTTGATGTCGATGATACACGAACCTTGGATGAAATTATCAATTGGTTGCTGACTCTTGGTTATGTGCCGAGTTTTTGTACGGCTTGTTATCGAGAAGGAAGAACGGGCGACCGCTTTATGCGATTAGCGAAATCCGGTCAAATCGGGAATGTGTGTCAGCCGAATTCCCTCATGACGCTCAAAGAATATCTGCTCGATTACGCAACGCCGGAAACGAAAGAAAAGGGCGAGACCGTAATTGATGAGGAGATGGAGCGCATTATGAACGAAAGAGTCAAGGCGAAGGCGCAGGAATATATTGACCAATTGGAGAACGGGAAACGAGATTTTCGTTTTTAATCATGGAGCGATGAGCCGGATTGATAGGAGAAGCTTATGAAAAATACAATTTGTGAAAAATTGATGTGGTTTTCAATAACGCCGACGATTTTTCGATTCATCCGGAAAAATTGGATGGACTTGAACATTTCGCAAATTAAGAAAAAGAGTAAGCATAATTACAAAGATATGATCAAGCGAACGCCGGATATCGGACCGATGAGTCAAAATCCTTTGCGTGTTCCTTTGGCGGGAGGGATGATTTGGATTTCAATCTATCAAGCGATGGACGGAAAAATGAGTCATGAGCAGTTTCGTCAGATGGTTGTTGAAACGACAAAATCACCTATGTTGAAACGAGCTTTCAGCAAGCAAAATCCGTTTACAAATGAAGCACAGTGCAAAAAAATAGAGAAGGAACGAATTTCCAATGCGATTTCCAACAGTGAATTCAACTGGATTGTGGAAACCGTCTTGGGAAGAGATGAAGAAGAATATACGACATTGTATCATCAATGCGGACTTTGTGCGCTCGGACGCCAAGAGAATTGTGAAGACCTCATCCCATATATGTGCGAAATGGATTTTATTACGGTTGAGATGATGGGTGGCGTGCTGCATCGCACGGGAACTTTGGCAACGGGAGCAAAATGCTGCGACTTTTACATTTGTAAAAAAGGCTCGAAATGGGATGCGAGCTGAAAATTAGTCCTTCCCCTCATCTGTTCTTATAGCTTACGGAAAAAGTAAAATCAGATACTGATGTAGTTGATGATGGGATGGAGCGTATCATCAATGAGAGAGTAATGGAGAAGGTGCAGGAATACTATCGAGGAAGGTGGAACGGGATTTTCGTTTTAGAATTTTTAGGATGTAGAGAAGAGATGAAAGAAAAAAGCAAGATACAAAAAGTTGAAAATGTCTTTTTATTCGCCAATATTATTTTTTTGGTGTCGAAAATGTCATCGCTGTATATACGATATATGGTAGATAAAAATATGCTATACATTATAGGGGAATGGCTTTTTGGGATTCAATCGGCAAATGTGTTTGTAGTTTACTTTCTCCTACTGGTCATGCTGCAATGTAAGATGGAGAGAACCACTCAAAAGCAATATTTTTCATTATCGGAATTGTGGACGGATTTCACAGACCCGACTTGCGAATGTTGGTCAAAGGATTGGTTGGGAATAATACTGCTTATTGTACATGTTGTGCTTTTTTTAATAATAGCGTATTTTATTCTCTATGCTTATTTGTGGGTAATGTTCCTTTTTTATTGAGAGGGTTGGCGAATATGAAGAAATCCGAGTGGAGAATGATATTTTTTGAAAATATCATTTTAATGTTGAATCTGCTGGCTTTATCTGCAAAAGTAATAGAAATTTTATTTGGAAGTTATGAAAAAATTGAAGGGCTCATCGAAACATGGGAGCGGATTACAATCTTTTTGAAATGGGATACGGTAACCGATTTTGAAATTCGATTCGCCATTTTTATATTGATACCTCTGTATTTTCTTGCAAAAACAAAAGTAAAGCGAATCAGCGGAGGGCAATATCAAAGTGTAGTATCGTTTACGGCACATCTTATAAGTAAAAAAAATCAATACTGGAAAAAAGACCGGATGGGTTTGGGCTTGATTTCAGCAAATTATATATTTTTGTGGATAGCTTTTTTTTATGAATTTATAATGAAGATGATTCAGTAGGGTTAAGTGGGTAAAATATCAGGTACGGAAGGAAGAATTATGAATGAAACACCAAGAGCCAATCGGGTTCATATCGGGATTTTCGGTCGAACTAATTCGGGGAAATCCTCATTTGTAAATGCATTGACCAATCAGGAAATTTCGCTTGTATCGGATGTCAAAGGAACCACGACGGATCCGGTATATAAATCGATTGAAATTCATCCTATCGGAGCGAGCGTTCTCATCGATACGGCAGGTTTTGATGATGACAGCATTTTGGGCGAGGAGAGGATGCGCATCACGCGTAAAATTTTGGACAAGACCGATGTGGCGGTTGTTTTGTTTGCGTCGCCCGATATAGAAAAAGAAAAAGAATGGGTGGCGCTGCTCAAAAAACATTCGATTCCGACGGTGGCGTTGGTTAATAAAATGGATTCGTTGGACTATGCGAGCCTGTTGCAAAAGATAAAGGATGAATTGTCCCTGGATGCCGTCGCTGTTTCGGCGAAAGAAGGCTACAATATCGATTTGGCGCGCGAGAAGATTGCGCTCACCGCGGAAGTTGAAAGAGAGCGAACGATTTGCGGTCACTTGGTTGAAGCGAAAGATGTGGTGATGTTGGTCATGCCGCAGGATATTCAGGCGCCGAAAGGTCGTTTGATTATGCCGCAAGTACAAACGATTCGAGACCTGCTCGACCACAAATGTATCGTTGTATCATCGACGCTGGATAATTTGCAAGAGGCGATTGCCATGCTCAAAGAGCCGCCGAAAATTATTATCACCGATTCGCAGATTTTTCCAAAGGTCAAAGCGATGAAACCGGAGCAAAGCACATTGACTTCCTTTTCGGTACTGTTCTCGCGTTACAAAGGGGATATCGATGTTTTTGTGGAAGGGGCGAAGTCTCTCCGCAATCTCAAAGCCGGCGACAAGGTTTTGATTGCGGAAGCGTGTACACATAATGCGTTGGATGCAGATATCGGGCGAATCAAAATCCCGAATCTTTTGCGTAAAAATTACGGTGAAGTCGAGGTTGAGGTCGTGAGCGGAGCGAATTTTCCCGAACAATTGGACGGCATTTCGCTCATTATTCATTGCGGAAGTTGTATGTTCAATCGCAAGCATGTGATGAGCCGAATTGAAAAAGCACAGGATGCGGGCGTTCCTATTACCAATTACGGTCTGGCGATTGCCTTTATGAATGATATGATGGACAGCATCAGCTACTAGATGACAACAAAGCTTTCGTCAATAAGGAAAACCTAAAAAATATTAAAAAAGCATCCGATGAATTCAAGAAGGATGCTTATATTTTTGTTATAATGGACGAAGAACAGAAGAAGAAAAACGGAGCAAGGGTTTTCGAGTTTTCAAAATCCATAAAAACTTACTGGATATGAACGGGTTGGGAAAATATATCTCTTTGAAGAAACTTGCTCCTGATGGAAAAATAAAATGGATTTGAGGAATGGATTGAAGAATGAAAATTGAATTTGAAAATAAAAAAACTTGGTATCGGCTGACGCTGTTTTTGTTAGGCGTTGTCGGTTTGGTGATACAATTTGTTACCGACGGATTTAATGTGGCGATGTATTATACCATTTTATCCAATTTGCTGGTCACTTTTTTTCTATTATATATAATAAGAAGAAACTCCGAATGGGATAACAAATTATTTCGGATAAAAGGCGGCGTGACGATGGCGATTATGATTACTTTTGCGGTCTATCATTTTTTGCTGTCGCCGGTAATTGAGGCGAAGGATTTTTACACGATTGAAAATTTTATCTGTCATTACATCTTGCCGATTGGCTTTTTTCTGGATACGATGTTTTTGGATAAAGGTCGATATGAAAAATATGACCCGATTTTGTGGACATTGTTTCCGCTGGGTTATTCGATATTTGCACTTTTCAACGGATTGGTGCTTAAAATTCCGATTCCGTCTCCCGACAGTCCTTTCCCATATTTTTTTATCAATGTGACAAAATACGGCTGGACGGCAGTGCTGAAATATTCGGCGGGAATTTTGCTAGGCTATCTGTTGTTCGGCTATGTATTTTATTTCCTGAAAAATAAAATCAACTCAAAAATGAAAGAATAAGAAGAACTTTCTTCATAAATGTAAACCATGAGAATACGAAAGTTTTAAAAGATAAAACCGGAGAGAAAACGAACAACAACTACTTTCTAAACCATGAGAAACCTCCTAACGCAAATAATAATGTTTAGGAGGTTTTGTGATTCTCTGTGTCACTCTCGAATCAATGAGAGAATATCCTTTTTCAAAATGGAATTCATCGCACAAGCGTAAATCAAAAAGTTAAAGAAAGCAATACATCCGACCGCAAAAAGAAGAAAAGGGTATGAAATAAATCGTACGATCAAATGCCACTCGATACCCGGAACGGTCAAAACTACATACCAAATAAAGAGCAATGTTATAGAAAATGAGATAATCAGAGAAATTGCAAGTTGCCTTTTTAATTCATCATATAGAATTTTTTTCAGTTCCTCTCTATCCATACCACAGCTAAGCAAAGTTCCGATTTCATTTTTTCGGTTGAAAAAACTGAGATTGGCGGTGGAGTAACCGTTTGCGATATTGAGACAAAGCGTGCCGACCAATGTAAACAGGTTTAAAAATTTTATGAAATTCTTTTGGGACTGCACGAATTCTTTTTCAACGACGCTATTTCGTATTTGATACTTTTCGTTCTGCGTAACCGTTTCGTGCATTCTGCTATCCACATACAGACTCAAATCCTTGATGGCGGGAGCATCCACTTGGAGATTCAGGTTGTAATATAATCTCGGAAACTCCTGATTGGATGCAGCGTAGTCTCGACTTGCATTCTCAATGATTCGATTGAAGCCATCGATGGAGGTTATCAAAATCACTTGATAAGGCAAATGATAGAATCCCAAATCTTCAACAGGATAGATTTTGAAAGGGAGTTTCGATTTATCCGCTCGACCGAACGACGAAATTTCACGGTCGATTGTTATCGGATAATATTTTTCTTTATCCGAATCATATTTTATCCAAAGCTTGTCCACATTATCCAAATAAGGTACGGGCTGTTGGTTCGAGACGGGTTGATCAAGCCTTGCATGCACTTGATTGTATAATAAGATTTCATCTCCCTTGCCGCCGATTTTTTCAAAAGTTTCCTTATCCAGTCCGTAGAGGGAACCTTCCAAATAACCGAGCGAAAACATCGAATCGGCGCGCTCATACTTTTTGTCAAAACCGATCTGTTGAAAGGCATCCGAATAGTTTAATCTTTCGCGATCGATGAGCATATATTTGGAAATGGATACAAAATATTTTTCGGGAAGGATATTGTCCACCAACTCGTCAAAAATCGCAGGATAGTGATTATTTGCCGAACTGTAGCGCAAAAACAGATTGAAGCCGGAGTCGTTCTTGTGGAACAGATAAGAGTTGATATTGTCTATTGCGGTAGATGATATCAGCAGAAGAACAAGAACGAGTCCCGCGATGGAAACGAGAATTTGTGCTCTGAAAATTTTTCGATTGTTGACTTTCAGCTCGGAAAATAAATTCTTTCGTTGCCTTTTTTTATAATTTCTGAAATGCAAATTTCCTTTTAGACCATCGATAATATCAATTTTCGAGACTTTTCGTGCCGGGAATATACTCGCTGTCATGACAATGAGGACGATAATTGCCAATATAGCAAAGCTCACTGCAAAATTTAGCTGGAAATTCTCTTGTGTTATTTGAAAAAGCATGCTGATTTTTCGCAGCATCGATTGGTAAATCAAATAGACGATTCCTATGCCTGACAAATGACCGAAAATTATAGGAAGAATGGATATCGTAATCGATTGTTTGAGCAAAAGAAGATATATTTGCATCTTGCTTGCACCGATGGATTTGTACATCGAAAATTCTTTGATTTTATAAATCGCCCAGATATTGAAGACATTGCTTACCATAAAAACCAAAATGACGGCGATGATGAGCAAAGGAGCGATACGAGACAAAAATATTGAGGGTATAAATCGCTCGTCCGAAATCCCGAAGAATTCCAAAGTGTCTCGGTCGATCAGTATATTCGGCTCCACAGCATAATTCTGTTGGATGAGTGTGTTCAGTTGTTCCTTGGTTTCAAAGATTTTAAAAATGTTTTTTACTTTGATAAGAGGATAGTATTTTCCGCCCTCCTGAATCAATCCGTTTGCAGAAAACAGTTGCATATTCGGATGATATTTTTGTTGTGTAAAGCCGACAACGGTAAATGAGTGCGAACCTTTTATTTCAAAATCCTCTTTTTGAATACGAATCGAGCTTGGCGAAATTGCTTTATCCTTTTGCATTCGGGTGCCGAAGTCGATGTTTATCGTATCGCCGAGATTTAATCGGAGTTTTTCTTTCAAATCTTTTCCGATAAGTATTTCGTGAGAATTCTTCGGCTCCTTGCCCTCAACGACCATTTTTTCGACCATTTGATAGTAAGCGGGATTGAAATTGGTAATCTCCAGCAGATGATTGCCGATTTTTGCGGAGAAAGGTTCTTGCTGCAAGCCGACCGATTGAATATTTGCTATCTGTTCCAGCTCTTTGATTTGTTTTTCATCTAAAGCATTATCGATACGAATATCCTCGGGATGAGTTCTTTTGTTTTCAAAGTATGCTCCGATGGTTTGTGTATATTCCGTATAACCGAGGATTGTAAAAATCAGGGAGCATATAAAAACGGATAGGAGAATGGAGAAATTTTTTTTATTCATAGTATTCATCTCCTATAATTTGACCATCTTCCAATGTGATCACGCGGTCGGATTCGAGCGCAAGCGTCTCGTCATGTGTAATCAGTAAGATGGTTTGCTTGTAATTTTTATTGGAAAATCTCAGCAAATCCATGATTTCGCCTGAATTTTTCCGATCCAAGTTGCCGGTCGGTTCATCGGCTAATATAATCGACGGTCGATAAATCAGGCTGCGTGCAATGGCTACGCGTTGTTGTTGACCGCCCGAAAGCTCGCTTGGAAAAGAGTTTAGTTTCTCTTTGAGAGAAAGTTTTTCCACAATCTCTTCAAAATAATCTTTTTCCACCTTCCGGTGATCCAATGTTAGCGGTAACAAAATATTATGCTTGACGCTCAAGCTGGGGATAAGATTGAAAAATTGATAGATCAAACCGACTTTTCGGCGTCGAAAAAGTGCCAATTCTTTTTCGGTGTAAGTGGAGATATCCGTTTCTTCCAAAAAAATTTTTCCATCGGTTGCCCGATCCACGCCGCCGATTAAATGAAGAAGCGTAGATTTTCCGCTTCCGCTCGTTCCGACAATCGATAAAAAATCGCCGCGATTCACGGATAGATTGACCCTGTCCAGTGCGACAACGCGATGATCTCCCGTTCCGTAGATTTTTGTCAAATTCTCTGTGCGTAAAATATTCATATTCACCTCCATTTTCATCTTTATCTCCATTATATGTATTCTCGGTGACAATAAGGTGACAAGATTATTTTTTATAGAATCGCATGACAAAGCAAGCGCCTTGATTTTTATTCATCGCAATAAGCATTCCATTGTTTTTTTCGACAATGAGCTTTGAAATGGCAAGTCCGATGCCAAAGCCGTTTGAATCCGGTGTTTTATAAAAGCGCTTGAAAATATGTTTCATCAACTCTTTGGGGATTCCGCCCGCCTCATCTTCAATGACCAAGTCAATATATAGCGGGTTTTCTTTTGAATACAAATAGATGTTTTTTTCTTGTGATATTTGGATAGCATTTTTCAAAATGTTGATATATGCTTCACTCAGCCAGTAAAAATCACCATTTATGATATGATTTTCAACTTTGTTTTGAATTGAAATTTTTTGTTTCTCCATATCGCCCGATAGGACATCCAGCGCATATTCAACAATCTCCGGTAACAGAACTGGTTTGCTTTTCATATTCTCCTGGTGTACTTCCAAACTGGAGAGTTTGAGCAAGATGTGCATCAGCTCCGAGAGTCGAACAACCTGCCTTCGAATATGTAGGATGGAATCATCGGGAGGTATTGTTTCGAGCTCAAACAAAATGGAAGTGATAGGAGTTTTGATTTGATGAGCGATATCCTCCAAATTTCTTCCCTGCTCTATGGCAAATTTTTTTGTCAGCTCATGCTGCTCCACCGTTTTGAGAAACAATTTGTAAATTTCATCCTCTAAAACGGAAAAATCATCCTGTTTCATAGGAAATGTATAATCTTTGTGCTCTAGTCTCGAAATGAGCGACAGGATTTCGTTGATTCGCTTTTTGTTTTTGTATTTACAAATCAAAAATGTAATCCAAGCGCTGAGAATCAGAGCGCAAATTATAATGAAGAATGTCATGAGTTCATTCGGTATCCGATACCACGAATGGTCAAGATACTCTCCTTTCCGGTTTTTTCTCGAATTCTTTTGATGGTAACTGTCAATGTGTTGTCGTTGACATAGTTTTCGTGAATATCCCAATAATTCTTCAGGAGATATTCGCGTGTAAAAATTCGGTGGGGATATTGGATGAACAATGAGAGAAGCTCAAGCTCTTTCGGTGTTAAATCAAGCATTTTGTTCTCAAAAAAGATACATCCGTTGCTTTTGTCAAAAACGAATCCCTTGTAGCATATTTTATCGGAAGAATGAACGGAATTTCTCAAACAAGCATCGATTCTTGCCCGCAAAACGCCAAGTGCAAAGGGTTTGGTAATATAATCGTCCGCTCCGTTATCCAAAGCCTGTATTATAAAGTTTTCGTCGTCTTTTATAGTTGTGATGATGACGCGCTGTCCACAGTCTTTAAGCAAGTTCAGCAGATGGATCCCGTTTCCGTCCGGAAGATGGATATCCAATAAGCTCAGGTCGTAATGCGATTTGATATGACGGGTTGCATCTTGAACACAGGTAGTTATATCGATGATATAATTTTCCTTTTCTAAATAGGATTTGATTTGATTCGCTAAATCGAGATTGTCTTCAATCAGAAAAATTTTTTTCATTTTGCTCCTTTTTAAACATATTCAAAAAAATGGTGGACGAAATAAAGGCGGTGCTATTTTTTCGATAAAGTTCAAATCGATTTTAAGCTTAAAACGCAGTGCAAATTATTTCGTCGGATGTCAGATTCTGACTTCAATTATAAGAGCATTGTAACATAAGAAAAGGAAAAAGCATATCATTCACGACCAAAGAAGGTCGGATAAGATTTTTCGGATAGCAATTGACTTTCTGTGCGAGCTGTTATATTATGGATATAACAGAGAAAGGAGTTCTCAATGATAATCGATTTTAAAAGTGAAATACCGATTTATGAGCAAATCGTTCGACAGGTCATTCTTGAAATTGATCGGGGAGATCTGAAATCCGGAGAGATGCTTCCGTCGGTTCGACAGTTGGCGGAAGAAATCGGAATCAATCTTCATACCGTCAACAAATCTTATCAGATTCTAAAGGCAAAGGGTTATGTGGAGATTGACCGTCGGCGCGGCGTCTATATTCGCGAAGGCTTTTCGCAGATGGACGAGGTTGTGCTCAAAGAGCGCGAGGACGAATTGCGTTATTGGATTGCGGATTTTAAAAATCGCGGAATGAGTATGGAAGAGATTCAGATGTTTTTGATGAAGCTTTGTGCGGATTCGTTTTAACCATGGTGCTGTGATTTCTTCAATAATAAAAGAAATCGGGAAATTTTAGTTTTCAAGCTTACAAAAAGTTGAATTCTATTAAGAATATCAATTACATCGTTAGAATGGGAGAAGGGTTTTGTTTGCACAAGAGTGAGGAATTGCCTTGTTTAAATATGGATGGAAAAGAGGTTTCTTATGCCAAAATTATTTTTGTTATTCATCAACAGCCTTCAGTTACTGGTTTTAATCGGATTGTGCAGACTGACTCCGACTTTGAGCAAGCGAAATGTCGTATTGGGCGTGACTTTGTCAGAAGAAGGTTTGAAAAGCCCGGCGCTTCACCAAATGATAGACCGCTTCAAAAATCAAGTAACAAAGCTCGGGATTTTCTTTATGTTTTTAGCTATGCTTTATACCTATTTTTATCCGAGAAATTCGGTGATTGTAACCCTTTTTGTGGTGATGCTGTATATTGTTGCGGTAAATGTAGTTTATGTCGGATTTCATAAAAAAATACAAGAATGGAAGGTGGAGAACGGATTTATCATTGAAGAGCAAAAAATTGCGGTCGATTTGAAAATGTCAACTCGTCGTGCAAAGCGAAGGTCGATTGTTTGGTACTATATTCCAAGCTTGGCTATTTCAATTATTCCTATCATTTTGAGCATCAAAAATTATGATTTGTTGCCGGAGAAAATTCCGACGCATTATAATTTTTATTTAGAACCGGACAGCTTTGGAGCCAAATCGATGGGAAAAGTATTGTTTCCTTATATATTTTCCATCTTGATGGTGTTATCTTTGATGGCATGCCACTATTTTATGAGGGTGGTGCGCAAAAGTTTCAGTCCGAAAGATTTGGACGAGGCGATCAAGCGAGCGGAAAAAGCTGATTTTTGGTGGGGAATCTGTTTTGCTCTCATGAGTTTTCTCTTATCGCTTTTAATGGGGATTACCTATCTCCCGATGAGCGGTGGGAAGCTGGACAAAGGAGTGGGCGGATTTATAACATTGTTAGTTCTTTGTTCTGTCATTTTACCAATTTTGGTAGGACTAAAGGTTGGGACATCGGGAGAGCGCTTGAAATCAGAAACGGCGATGGGCAATAATGCAAGTTATGACGATGACGGAAAATGGCTTTGGGGAATGTTTTATTATAATCCGAATGACCCGGCGACCCTTGTTCCTAAAAAAGTAGGCATCGGATATACGATCAATGTGGCAACGACAGCCGGAAAAATTTTCATAGCAGTCATCCTTTTGATAATCTTGTTTTCAATTCTATTACCATTTATTTTGTAAATAAATACCATCAGGAATAGGAACAGATTAAAAAATCGGATTGAAATCGGTCCAAAGCAATCCGAATTTGCAATCCGTTGCTATCAATTTACAAAGCCATTGTTCTCGTGAGCGATGGCTTTTAAATTGTACGAAGAAACATCAAACTTAAATACAATTTCGGGACTTCCTTTCATGCGTTGGAATTTTTGAGAAGATTTTTTGGCATCGAGAGCAACTTTACAATTTTATAACATTTCAGTGTGATATATTTTTGAATGGAATGGAGATGCTATAATAAGGAAGGAACACAAAACCAATTTTTAAAAAGACGAGAAAAAGAGGGAGACATGAATAGAAAATTTATAATGCTTTTAGGGATCGTGTTGGTGCTGCTGAGTTTGGATTTTTACCCGGCGAATGCACTTTTCGAAACGACGACCAATCAGGAGCAGGATAAGAGAACAGCTGTTTCGGAGCAAAGCATTCGGCAGTTGCTGGAGATTGCCGTTCAGCCGGTCGGAAAGACGATGTATGTATGGGGCGGCGGTTGGAACGAAGAGGATACGGCTGCGGGAATTGAGGCGCGCAGTATCGGTTTGAGCGCGCAATGGGAAAGTTTTTTCAAAAAGCAAAATAAAAATTACGATTTCAACAAGACGAGATACCAAATTCATAACGGATTGGATTGCTCCGGTTATGTCGGTTGGACGATGTATAATTTTCTTCACCATACAGATGGCGGAGAGGGTTATGTGATGAAGGCGGAAAAGATGGCGAAGGATTTTGCTCAGCGGGGCTGGGGAAAATACATACCGGCAAAATCCGTCAAAGATTATAAGCCTGGTGATATTATGAGTAATAAAACACATGTCTATATGGTAATCGGTTCCTGTTCGGACGGCAGCGTTGTTCTCGTTCATGCATCGCCGCCCGGAGTTCAAATCAACGGAACGGTCAATGCAAAGGGGAGCAAAAACAGTCAGGCGAGTAAATTGGCAAATCAATATATGAAGACCTATTATCCCAAGTGGTATGAAAAGTTCAAACCGAAGGTGCTGGATAAAAGTTATCTCAAAAATTATAATCAAATGCGGTGGGATATTCATGAAAACTCGTTGATGAAAGATGAGGAGAGAGTTCGCGAGATGAAAGCGGAGGAAGTGCTCCGAACGATTTACGGAGTGAAAAAGAATAAGTAACTTGTTATTCAAATCATTTAGTGGTTTGAATGGCTTGTTTGAGCGTGGAATAGCCGAAATAGAAAAAAAGCTGCCGCTGAGAATGAGCAAATCATTCTGTGGCAGCTTTTTTTGTACCTGATTGCAGTAAGAGAGATTCGAGTAAATCCATATCTTTTTAATTGGCAATCGGTAAAAATATTTGCACCGTAAAGCCGTTATTATTTTCAAAAGACATCCTGCCATTATGCGATAGGATGATGCGATATGACATTGGCAGTCCGAGTCCATGGGCTGTTTTTGGAATAATCGCTATTTGCTCCAAGATATGTTGTGCAACTCCTTTTCCGTTATCGGAAACAGTTATTTGTGCATATCCATCGTTGTTTTTTGCGGATATCTTAATGGTTGCTCGTTCGTTATGATGGATACTGTTATCCATTAAATTGACGATTGCTCGCTCGATCAGAAATTCGTCTATTAAAACCTCCGTATTTTCATCTTGTAAATCCAATTCGATATCAAAGTTATTCGGTAGTCCTCGATTGATAATGTCACCGGCGATTCGGCGTAAAAGAGGGCAAATTCGAACCTTTTTCTTATTTAAAGGCTGCATATTGTATTCGAGTGAAGAAACTAAGTTCAGATTTTCAATCAGTTTTTTAATTTTGAGGCTTTGTTGGGAGATGGCATTTATTTTTTGGAGCTGTGTTTCGCTGAGTGAACCGGTCTGTACCAGAGCTTCCGCATTGCCCAGTACAATAGCCAACGGAGTACGAATGTCATGAGAAATTCCTGCAATCCAATTGCTTCTGGCTTCTTCTTTAAGGCTGAGTGCCTGATTTTTTTGCTCAATGACTTGCGATGTTTTGTTGATACTTCGATCAAGTTCCTTAAAGATGCCGCGCTCGTTGAGACGGATGCTTTTTTCCTCCTGAAGATTATAGATAGCATTGCTCAGTTGAATCATTTTTTTGTAAAAGCTCTGTCCTAAAAGAGTGATAAGCGCCAAAGAAAACAGCAAATTAAAAACGATAATGGCGATCAATCGTTTAGGGGCGTATTCAAACCATTCTGCCGAAAGTATAATACTGTATTTTGCATAGGAGTTTTTCGGGTATCCCAATATGAATAAGCCATAATCCGTTGTACGAAGATATACCGGATAGTCTTTGAGAAACCATCGACTCATTCGTGCGATATCATTGATATCATAATGTGTGTCAATATCATGAGGTTTGTTTTGCGACCAAATCATATCTCCGTTTTTATCGATAAGGATGCACCAAGTATTTTGGGGCAATATATCCATGGTTTCTAAATGAAGATTTTTTTCATCAAATTGTTCTTGAAGTTCATCGAAAATCCGGTTTGAAACATTTTTTTGGAAGTTTCCGTCTCCCAAAAAGTATATTACTCCAAGAAGATTGAAAACAAAAAGCGTTATCGACACCAATGTGGCAATTCCCGAAAAATATAAGAAAATGCGTATGGAAGGTTTATTCATGATTAGTCACCAATTTATATCCGAGTCCTTTCACAGTAATTAAATGTTGCGGTGAAGACGGATTGTCCTCGATTTTTTCTCTGAGCCTACGGATGTGTACCATCAAGGTGTTTTCGTATCCGTAGTATTCATCTCCCCATGCCGTCATGCAAAGTGAATCGCTTGTAACAATTCGATTTTGATTTTCACACAGTTTTTTCAATAACAAAAACTCTTTTGCGGTGAGTTGAACTTCATTCTCATCCCATCGCACCGTTGCTGTTTCAAAATCAATCGTTCTTTTTCCTATTATAACGGCAGTATCCTCCTGAACGATGGAATAAACTCTTTTGAGCAGTGCCGATATTCGAAGTGAGAGCTCCTTCATCAAGAAAGGTTTTACGATATAATCCTCCGCGCCCAATCCGAATCCTCTGATTTTGTCTTCCGCTTCGCCACGAGCCGTCAGGAATATGATAGGAGCCTGAGAATGTTGGCGAATTTGTTCTAACAGTGAAAAACCGTCTCCATCCGGTAACATGATATCCAAGATACAAAGTGCAATCGGATGATTTTTTACAATTTGGAGAGCGTCAAAACAGTTTTCTGCGGTGTAAATGTTCAAGAAACCTTCCGCTTGAAGATATTCTTTGGTTACTTTCAATAATTCCCGCTCATCATCCACGATAAGAATTTTTTTATTTTTTGTTTCTTGCATGATTCCCCCTTCGTTTGAGATTATAATTTCATTCATTTTCTCGTGCTGAGATAAGATCGTTTCTCTAATTTTAACATAAGACCGGTTGCTTCTGACTGTTTTTTTGGATAAAAAACTCGATTTAAGGTTTATGAAAGGTTGATTTAAGTTGATTTTCAGGTAGGTCTGATAATATAAAGGTGTCAAGACGCATCGCAACCAAAAGATAAAAGATGCTCTTGAATACTTATAGGAAAGAAAGGATTAGACAATGAAAGAAATTATCAGAACTCAGGCTTTAACAAAAAAATATGGGGACGAAGTGGTCGTTGACAATATGGATATGGTGGTACGAGAAGGAAGAATTTATGGTTTTTTAGGACCGAACGGTGCGGGGAAATCCACTACGCTGAAAATGATTTTGGGTTTGGTATATCCGACGAATGGTGTAATTGATATCTTTGGAAAAAGAATGAATGAGAGTAATCGGATTGAAATATTACGCTCGGTAGGTTCTCTCATTGAGAGCCCGTCGTATTACGGACATCTGACGGCGGAAGAAAATCTTAAAATTTTTGCAACCCTTCTGGATGTACCGAGCAAAAATATTGAAACGGTGCTTAAAATTGTTCGTTTGGAGAACCAACGGGATAAGAAGGTGTCCAAATTTTCGCTCGGGATGAAACAGAGGTTGGGCATTGCTTCTGCGCTTTTGTCAAAGCCTAAACTGTTGATTTTGGATGAACCTACCAATGGACTGGATCCGGCGGGAATTCAGGAAATGCGTGAGTTGATCAAAATTTTGCCTCAAAAATTTGATATGACAATCATCGTGTCAAGTCATTTGTTATCTGAAATTGAGCAGATGGCAGAGGATGTTGGGATCATCGCGGGAGGAAGAATGATGTATCAAGGAGAATTGAGCGGATTGAATTGTGGTAAGGGCAAAACTTTGGAGCAGATATTCTTGGAGCTTACAGGAAGGGGACAAAGTCTATGATTAAGTTATTACGATGTGAATTTCAAAAAAGCAGAAGACGATTTATCGCTTTAAGTGCAATTGGAATAATTATGGTGCAAGTGATGTGGTTGTTCTACGCGCTGAAAGGATCTCAAAATACGAATTCCTGGTTGATATTGCTCTATCAATTGCCAATTATGAACACGATTTTTTTGCCTTTGGTGGCCATTGTGATTTCATCTCGTATTTGTGATTTGGAGCATAAGGGTGGAATGTTTAAAAAATTGGGGACTATGATGGATAGAGCTGTACTCTTCGATTGCAAGCTGCTCTACGGAGTTGTTGTTCTTGAATCATGTATATTATTTCAATGGTTGACTATAATAGGGATTGGCAGTTGGAAAGGTTTTGGCGATTTTCCGATAAAATTATATTTGTTGTATTTGATGTTTACATCGGCTGCGGTAATTGTAATTTACATTTTGCATCATTGCCTGTCGATTCTGTTCAAAAACCAAACAATATCATTTTTGGTAGGGATAACAGGAGGTTTTATCGGATTGTTTTCTTTGTTTTTTAAACAAACGGTTATCCAAAGAATTCTTTTGTGGAGTTACTTCGGTATATTTCAACTGGTCGGCTTATTTGGTTGGGACAAAGAAATGCGAATGGCAAATGCGCATTTTGAAACCTTGCCTATCGATTGGTTTTCTTTTGGGATATTGCTGGGCATGGGAACAATAATTTATTGGGTCGGAAAAAAATCATTTTGTAAGGAGGAATTATGTTAGTACGATTGATTCAAGCGGAGCAGATGAAGCTCAGACGCTCACCGATGTGGATTGTTTGCATTGTATTACCGATTTTCTCAGCCTTTCTCGGTACGGCGAACTATTTGGGAAATATTGGAATTCTAAAAAAAGAATGGTATAGTCTTTGGACGCAACATACGCTGTTCGTCAGTTATTTTATATTGCCGGTTATGTTGGGGGTGTTTTGCTCTTATTTGATGCGACTGGAACATAATAATCACAATTGGAATAAGATGTTGAGTTTGCCGGTTTCGCGTAAACTGATTTTTGTGGCGAAACTTGCTAGCGTTACTAAATTGATTTTACTCACTCAGCTATGGATTGCCGTATTATTTGTTATATCGGGTAAAATCGCTGGTTTGACTGAACCGCCGCCAATTCATTTGATGTTTATGTGGGGAGCTTTTGGTACGCTGGGCGGCATGGTAACGGCGAGTATTCAGTTGCTGTTATCCGCCTATATCAAGAGTTTTGCGTTGCCGATAGGGATTTCATTTATTGGAGGAATCTCGGGAATCATTGCGCTCGTAAAAGGATTCGGTCATCTTTGGCCGTATGCGTTGATGAGCTATGGAATGAGTTCCAATGCTCCACAACAAATTACGCAAGGAAATTATTCGTTCTTTGTAATCGTGTGTATTCTCTACATTGTGTTGCTTGTCTTTGTAGCAAACCGACTGATGAGCAGAAAAAGTTTTTAAACTAATAGGGCAGACCAAGGAGTAAGGTCTGCCCATTTGGAAGGGATGTTTGCGAATTACGATATGCGTACATATCTACTTAAACATCTCTTTACGGTTATGTGTGTTTTGGACTTTCCATTTGGAGTAGGATGGATTGCCCGAAGGTCACTTGGAGTTTGGTGACCGAAATAAAAAACCTTCGACACTGTACCAAAAGGACACAACGACAGAAGGTCTGAATTCAATCATTCAACACACCCTCTATAATCCGTAGAGTTTTTGGTGATAGCTGTAGATAGATATTCTGACTTAGGATCAACGATTACATTCGCCTTCCCGCTTTCGCAGTGACATCATGAATGCTCTCTCCCCAACACAGCGGCGGCACCGTACAGGATTTTCACCTGTTTCCCTTGCACCTACAACCAAGTATTAAGTAATTCGCTACAAACCCATCTTATCACAAAACGAAGACAAGTTCAATACATATTTTGAAATTTCATTGTTGATAATTTCCGAACGGATGGTTATAATAGAGTAAGAGTTAGAAAACCTTTTTTTATTATGCTATCAGGAAAGGATGGAGTTTATGAACAAATTAATTATTACAGCAGCAATTTGTGGAGCGGAGGTCACGAAGGAGCAAAATCCGGCAGTGCCATATACGATTGAAGAGATTGTGCGCGAAGCAAAATCAGCAGCGGATGCGGGTGCTGCGGTAATCCATCTTCATGTTCGTGAAGATGACGGAACACCAACTCAAAGTAAGGATCGCTATGAAGAAGCGATTACTGCAATTCGAAAGGTGCTTCCGGATATTATTATTCTGCCAAGTACGGGCGGAGCTACATGGATGACTGCAAAAGAAAGATTGCAGCCTGTTTTTTTGAAACCGGAAATTGCGACATTGGATTGTGGAACTTGCAACTTCGGCGGAGATGAAGTATTTACCAATACGGTTACGATGATTCAGGAATTTGCGGAAACCATGAAAGAATACGGTGTAAAACCGGAATGCGAAGTTTTTGAAAAAGGAATGATTGACACGGCGATTGTGATGGCGAACAAAGGTTTGATTGACAAGCCGATGCATTTCAACTTTGTGTTGGGCGTTCCGGGAGCGATGACGGCAACGGTTCGGGACTTAACTTTTATGGTGGGCTCTATCCCGGAAGGCTCCACTTGGGTTGCAACCGGAATCGGTCGTCATGAATTTACATTGGCGATGCATGCAATCGCGATGGGCGGTCATGTGCGTGTCGGATTTGAAGACAATCTTTATTTGGAAAAAGGTGTACTGGCTAAGAGCAATGGGGAACTGGTAGCAAAGGTTGTCGAAATGGCAAAATATGTAGGTAGAGAAATTGCGACTCCGGCGGAAGCTCGTGAGATTATGGGATTGAAAAAATAAATAATTAAAAATAAAGAGGGGGCTGTTGCAAAATAAGTTTTTATTTTGCAGCAGCTTTTTTATTTGGTGATGGTTTTTAAAAAATTATAAATTCAGTTTATAAAATAGAAAGGGTCACTCTTAGGGGTTTGCCCTTTTAGAAGTTTTTGCAGAAGTCATATTTAGCTTCCTGATACAATCCCTATTTATATTTTTGATAGAGTGCAAGAATGCTCTCACATAATTTGTTGATGGTGTTGCTGTTCATGGGGATTTGTTCGTGTGCATAAGGAATAAGCTCGGGCAGATTGCCGACTTGGATGGCGTATTTTGCGTTTTGAAACATCGAAATATCATTTTTATCATTTCCGAAGCAGATGTAATCGCCGAGCGATTCTTTAAGCACGGAGCCTTTGGAACAATTTTTCGGTTGCACATACAGGAGATGATGCCGCTCAAAGAAAAGCGCATCGACCTGCTCTTTACATAGTCTTTCCCAAAGTTCATCTTTTTTATCCGAATGCTCATTGAGACGGATAATCATTTTGATAGGGTTTTTTATTTCTTCCATGTTGAGTCTTTTTGCAATTTTTTCCGCGTCAATTTCTTCGACAAAGGGCATCTTTTCCTGATGGAAGCCATGATAATCCATGATGTCTTCCACAAAGTAGGGAATATTATGCAAAACGCAGAACTTGGCAAGGTAAAGATAGATTTCATACGGAATCGTTTTGTAGTCTATCAGTTTCCCTTCATTATATATATGCCCGCCGTTGAGTCTGACGATGTAGTATTCAGCAAGCGGGTTCTTTAACACCGGAATGCAATCCCGATACGAGCGACCGGAAGCAAATATAATTTCATGTCCCGATTCTTTGCCTTCTTTCAATATTTCACGAATACGAGGCTCAATGGTTGCTCCGTCAAAGCAAATTGTGCCGTCGATATCAAATACAAATTTCATATAGGCTCCTTTTCTGTTTGATTTCATAGTAGCAAAAGTTGAGAAGAGTGTCAAACAAAAGGTTTAAACAAAGTGACTTAAGCGCTTGTGATTGATTTTAAGGATAGATAATGTTACAATATAAAAAAGGTTACTTTCCATTTTAGATTAAAAGTAAATGTGAAATCTAGTTTTGTAGCCGTAAATATCATTCAATTTTAACTTCAGCGTGTTCAAACGGCTGGAGTTTTTTGTTTTATTCGGCGTACATAATAAGGAAGCGACAATGGTTTTTGTAAAATTGTTGTTGATATGAAAGACTAAGAATCTTTAATTTTCAACAAAAAATTGGTATAAAAGGAGGTTTTTTATGGAACTGCAAAAATTAATTTATTCGGTGGAAAACGGGATTGCCGTCGTAACGATGAATTACATGAAGAATCTTAATGCGATTGATGAGCAGATGGCTGACGAGCTGATGTATGTAGTCGATAAGGCGGAGAAAGATCCTGAGGTCAAAGTGCTGATTTTAAAAGGAGCACCAAAGGCATTTTCAGCAGGTGGAGACATCGGATATTTTTATCAACTGATTCAAGCCGGCGGAGAAGTCAACATGGACGGCTTGATTGCAAAGGTCGGAAAGGTTGCGGACGGTTTGAAGAAGATGAGTAAAATCGTCATCACTTCCGTCAGCGGTGCGGCAGCCGGAGCGGGTGTCAGCTTGGCGCTTGGCGGAGATTTTATTATCTGTGCGGAGAATGCAAAATTCATTTTGGCCTTTGTAAACATCGGTTTAGTTCCCGACACGGGAGCGACTTATCTCTTATCCAAAGCTATCGGAGTTTCAAAAACGATGGAGCTTGCAGCAACGGGACGCCCGATGACTGCGGAAGAAGCAAAACAATTGGGCTTGGTATTCAAAGTAACTTCTCCTGAAGAATTGGACGAAGTGACGATGGATTTTGCGAGAAAGATTGCCGCCGGACCTTTGCTTTCTTACAAAAATATTAAAAAACAAATTTATGATGCCAATTACAAGGATTACAAGATTTGGTTGGATGAAACCGAGATCCCGACACAGCGCGAATGTGCAGCATCTCTTGATTTTCAAGAGGGTTGTAAAGCGTTTATGGAGAAGAGAAAAGCGGTATTTCAAGGGAAATAAAATTGTTTCATAGCAAAATTCAACAATGGAAAGGTGGAAAAAATGATATCCAAAATTGTAACAAAAGAAGAGGCTCTTTCCAAAATTCATGATGGGCAAACAATCATGTTTGGTGACTGGCATGGAGAATTTGCTGCGGACGATCTGATTGAAGGAATGCTTCAAAAAGGAGTAAAAGATATCCATGCGATAGCTGTTTCTGCGGGCATGCCGGACTTGGGGGTCGGAAAATTGATAAAAGAAAAATTGGTAAAAAGTTTGATTACCACTCATATTGCATTCAATCCTCATGCCAAAGAACAAATGTTTGCGGGAGAGCTTGATATTGAGTTCAGTCCTCAAGGAACTTTCTCCGAGAGAATTCGTTGCGGCGGGTTCGGATTGGGGATAGTATAAAATAGTTGTGGGAGTTTTAGAAAAGAAATAGAGATTAGCTCCAATGTGGTAAAATAGATTTGCAACAAAAAATCATCTTACAAAGGAGAAATCTCTATGGAAACTATTATACACCAAATTATGCAATCTGTGGTACAA